>JABWCD010000019.1 GCA_013359265.1 Candidatus Hydrogenedentota bacterium | reverse complement strand
CCCGTCGCAACGCTCCAAGACGCCTTAACGACATACCTCAAAACCGGTCAGCTGCCGCCATTACCCCCAAACGTCGCGGCAAACGGCTAAAGTGTTACGGAAATGTTTTTGTTTATCGTGCCGCCGGCGCCGAAACCTGCACCTCGAAGTGCATGTGCGAACTTGCTTAACGCCACCATCGCAATCATCGTGAGGATAAAATAGCGGCTGGGGACCAAGTATTGCAGCAGAGGACACTTGCTTCGCGCGAAACACAACGGAACCACTACAAACCACAGCGCCATCGCGATGTCCATTACCCGCTTGAAAAGGTCCGTCGTGTCGGCGACGTTATGCAGGCTCCGGGGGACAGCGTCGGGCCGCCTCGTAATCCCAAGAAAGTAATCGTAGTAATGCGTCCCATAATCCATTTCTTCGCCCAGCAGGAACGCAAACGCCAGCGCCGCGCCACCCCACGCCGCGCGCGCCACTTTATCCCGCGTACAATAGCCCCCCCAGCACGCCACACCGAACGCCGCCAGCAGACAAAGATTCTGAAGGTTTTCAAGCAATCCGAGTTCTCGTTGCGAATCCGGATGGAGCCACGGGATTTTGGGACTCACGATATTCTGTAGCGAGTCGATTCCCGAAAAGTAGGCGCCAATCAGCAGAAGTTCGACGGTGACCGGGAGAACAAGATGGAAAAAGATGGCGCGCTTCCGTTCGGACATGTTGGTCGCTTTACCCGTTAGACTTTGATGCAAACCGTTCGCGCAACCGCCGCGCGGCCTCCGCTTCATTGCACAATTTTTCATACGCTTCATCGATGGGAATTTCCGCGGCGCTGCCCGGCGCGAAGCCGCAGTCGGGATTGAGCAGGATGCGCTGCGGCGGCAGGTATTTTAGCGCCTTCTCGACGCGCTCGACGATCGTCTCCACCGAATCGATGGTTTCGCCGCGGCAGTCGACACACCCCAATCCTACGCTGGCCTTCTCCGGCAGTTCTTTCAGAACGCTCAGGTCCCCGGCAACGGGGATAGTAAACTCCATGACGTACTGATCGACATCGAGCCGCTGCAACGCGCCCAGGATCGGATCGTACCCGCCTTCGCCGACCCACCCCTTGCGCGCCTTGTTGCGGCGGCACAGATGGATCGCAGTGTGGACACCGTCTACACCATCGAGTATCGCGTTCAGCATATCGACACAGAGGTCAATCTCGCGCTGCGGGTCGGAGAATTGTCCGCGCACTTTTTCGTCTACGAACAAGCACAGGTGCGGATCGTCGAACTGCACGATGTCCGCCCCAGCGTCGCGTACCGCGATGAATTCCGCGCGAAGGATCGGAACCAGCGCCTCCATGAACGATTCTCGGGTGGGATAGGCGTCGCGCGATTTTTCCTCCGACCACATGCGCTGACCAAGCAAATACGGCGAAGGCAGCGCGACTTTGACGAGTTTTTTCGTGCGTGCGCGCTGGTACGCTGCCTCTCTCGCCGCGCCGCCTGGCCGCACATGCTTCATAGGCGCGACAACCGTGTGCCACCACGCACCATCTTTGCGCTCAAGCAGGAAGCCGTCGCACACGTCAGCAATTATGCCGATGTACGATCGCCGCCGGTACTCCCCGTCGGACACAATATCGAGTCCCGCCATCTCCTGAAGCGCGAGAATGTAATCCACCGCGCCATTCATGTACTTCTCGAACAGCGCCGGATCACTCGGCGTCTTTTCCGGATCCAGCAAGTCGCGCACAAACTGCGAGCGCGGCATGCTGCCGACTACGCCGGAGGCGAACAGCGGTAACGGTTTGCTCATATCGTCCAATTCTCCCGCGCAATCTGAAAGTCCTGGTTGGTGTCGATTTCCATATAGCCGCCGTGCGTGGGCAGCGCGTGGAACTCCTCGCCCGATTCGATCATGTGTTGAAACAGATCGATGAGGTACGCTTTGCGAAACGTCTTCGCCGCCTGGAACGGGCCCTCGCCGTGTTTCATCTTCGCGTCCTCAAAGTGGCGGCGCAGGGTCGCGGCCCCCCTCGGCGTGAACCGCGCGACGCCGATGTACTCCCCGTACGCGTGATCGGACGGCATCGTGCGGTTGATCGCCGCGACGCGCGTGCTGCCGTCGCGCATGATCTTTTCGCCGTCGTCTTCGGGATGCTCCGTGCGCGCAACATACCGCGCCCGCCAGTCGGTGTCGCACACGAGCGTCATGTCGTGCGGGCTTCTCGCCAACTCCTGCACGATCTTGGGCGTGTACAGAATATCGCTGTAGGCGCACACGAACCCGTCGTGCATATGGTCCATCGCGTGCATCAGCGATTCGAGAATATTGTTGTTTTGCCAATCCGCGTTGTGACAATACGTAAAGTGCGGGTACGCCTCGCGCACCATCTCGATCCGGTACCCGCCGATAAACACAACATCGTCCAGCCCGGCAGACGCGAGCGCCTCAAGCCCCCAGTCGAGGATGCGCTTGCCCTTCACTTCGGCGAAACACTTGGGCGCATCCGCCGTGTGCGGCATAAGCCTCACTCCTCTTCCCGCGCCTATAATAATCGCCTTCATCCCAACATCCCGTGTGTTCTTCGTGCTCGTGTCCGTGCTCGTAATCGTAATCGAACTTCTCGATTACAGCGGCAGCAGAGCGACCTGCTGGATCCCCTTCAACTGCTCAATCATTTCATGCCACTCGGCCGGCTTATTCGCCAGTACCGCGTAGTATCCCGTCAAGAACGCAACGATCAATTCCGCGGACAGCGACTCCATCGCATCGTCCGCCGGCAGAAAGCACAGGTCCAATTCGCTTACAGCACCGCCCGCGTTTGTCCACGACGGATGCACATACGGAAAATCCAGCCGCTTATATCCCAGGTGTGACAACACCTCGCGCCGCACGTAAGGATCCATTGGCTTGATCCCGCCAAACGCGTATTTCTCCGCGCGGTAGGGATCGTAAATCTCCGCGAACATGCCGAGCGGCGTTTTGTTGTACCGCCGCGCCCATTGTTCCAGGTCCGCCTTGCGCTTCAGATACAGGTACCGGCCAACGCCCAAACCCTCGCGCCCGATGATCGTGAAGTCGGTCATCGCCACGTTGAGATCGGGATAGTACCGATACTCAGTCGCGCCGACCACGCCGCCGCCGTGCACCGCCACGCACACGCGAAGGCCGTCGTCCTTCAACGGCCCCTTCCACAAGTCGAATTCGAGCACCTCGTCCGCGGGAAAGACACGCTGCATCAGCGCGTGCATCTTCGCAAAAAACGGGTCGTCAACCGAGGTGATTCGGACAAATTCCATTCGGCCCGCCGTCACGCCTTGGCCGCAAGCGCGGCGACACGGTCCAAAATGCGTTCGGCGACTTCCTCTTTGGTCAGAAGCGGAAGTTCTTGAACGACTCCGTCGCTCCCGATGAGCGCGGCCTTCGATGTATCTTTCCCAAAGCCCGACACATCCGTGTTCACTTCATTCGCGACGATCAAATCGAGCTGTTTCTTCTTCAATTTCGCCGCGGCATTCGCGAGCAGATCGTCCGTCTCGGCCGCGAACCCAACCAAAATCTGCTTCGCCCGTTTCACCGCGCCGACCAAGCCCAGCACGTCCGGATTTTCCACCAGCGACAATTCAAACTTCCTGCCGGTCTTCTTCCGCTTCGAATCGGACGGATTCTCGACGCGGTAGTCCGCGACCGCGGCCGCGCCGATAAACACGTCCGCGTCCTGCGCGAGGTTCACCACGGCCTCCGCCATCTGCGCGGCGCTCTCGACCGGAATGACGAGTGCGCCCTCGGGCAACGGCACATCGCAGGGCCCGGTAATTACCGTGACGCTCGCACCCCGCGCCAACGCCTCGATCGCAAGCGCGCGCCCCATCTTCCCCGACGAACGGTTGCCGATGTACCGCACCGGATCGATCGGCTCGTGCGTGCCGCCGCTGGTCATGACGATTCGAACGCCGTCGAGGTCGCGCCGGTCACTTACGAGCGGCACGCAGGCCTCGACAATTCGCGCCGGATCGATCAGCCGACCCGGCCCGACGGTTTTGCACGCAAGGCGCCCCGCATCGGGCCCGATAAAATGCACGCCACGCCTGCGCAATGTCTGGATGTTTTCCTGCGTTGCGGGATGCTCGAACATGTTGGTGTTCATTGCGGGGGCGACGAGTATCGGCGCGCGCGTCGCCAGCAACGTCGTAGTGAGCCAGTCGTCGGCGATCCCATGCGCGGCCTTCGCAATGAAGTTAGCCGTCGCCGGCGCGATGAGATACAAGTGCGCCTTCAGCGCGACCGCGATATGCTCGACCTCCGGGTTTTGCAGCGGCTCGAACATATGCGTGATCGCGCGCCGCCCGCAGACCGCCTCGAACGTCGCTGGGCCAACCAGCTCGCACGCCGATTTCGTGAGCACGGGCGTCACCTTCGCGCCGTACTCCGTCAGACGTGACGCGAGTTCGCAGGCCTTATACGCCGCAATGGACCCCGTCACGCCCAGTACGATTTCCCTATTCGAGAAAATCCTCTTCATCGCCTTCGCCGATACGCGGTTTGACCTTGCCACTCAGCACTTCCTCGAGCGCGACGAGCGTCGGTTTGCGCGAGCGCACCGGCACCAGCGGGCGCGAATCGGGCTTCGAGATTTGCGTGGCCCGCTTGGCCGCAAGGATTACCAGCCGGTACAGGCTGTCGATCTTGCCCTCGAACTGTTCCACGGAAAGGTTGCTCATGTCTGACTGCTCTCCTCTGTCTCTGCGCGGCCCGCGCCTTCGCGCGCGGCCCTGATGATGGCCCCCAATTCGGCCACCGCCTCTCGTATGTCCACGTTCACAATCACGTGATCGAATTCGTCTTTCGCGGCAACTTCTTCGCGCGCATTTTTCAATCGCACGGCGATCACTTCGTCGCTGTCCGTGCCGCGCGCGCGAAGCCGTTGCTCAAGCTCCTCGAACGACGGCGCCATGATGAACACCGTCACCGCGTCAATGCCCATCCGCCGGACATTGCGCATGCCCTGCACGTCAAGCTCGAGCAGCGCGTCTTTGCCAGACGCAACGATTCGGTCCAGTTCGCTCCGCAACGTGCCGTACAGGTTGCCGTGGACTTCCGCCCACTCCGCGAACTCGCCCGCGCCCACGCGCCGCTCGAATTCCGCGCGATCGAGAAAATAGTACTCGCGTCCGTCCTGCTCGCCCGCGCGCGGTTTGCGCGTCGTCGCGGAAACCGAATACGTCAGGCTCGGGTCTGCCGCAAGCGTCCGTTTGAGGATCGTGTGCTTGCCCGCACCCGATGGCGCCGACACCACGAATATCCGCCCGGCCTTTGCCGCCTCGCCCACCGCTGCGTCCCTTCGGTCCGCGCTCACTCGATGTTCTGAATCTGTTCGCGCATTTTCTCGACCTCGGCCTTCAGGCCGAGCACGTCCTTGGCCACGTTGGCGTCGCGCGTCTTCACACCAAGCGTATTGACCTCGCGGTGTACTTCCTGCGTGAGAAAGTCCAACTTGCGCCCGGACGGCTCCTTCGAACCGAGTATCTCTTCCAAATGCTCAAGGTGCGCTTTTAACCGCACAACCTCTTCCGTCACGTCGCTCTTGTCCGCCATCAGCGCGACTTCGATCGCCATGCGCTCGTCGGTGATGTTCGTTTCGGTGCGCAGTTCGCTAATGCGCGAGCGCAACCGCTCCTCGTACATCGCGTTCAACTCGGGCAACCGCGCTTCGATCGCCGCGACACCCTGCCGTATAAGTTGGATGCGCTGCCGAATCTCGTCCGCGAGCGCTTTGCCTTCGTTCGCGCGCATGCGATCGAGCTGCGCCAGCGCCTCCTCCGCTATCTCGACCAGGATGGGTTCGACCGCGCTCAGGTCCTCGTCCGCCTCCTCGTGGTACAGCACGCCTTCGAGCTGCGCGAGCACGCTGAGCGGCAGCGTTTCGTAGCTGCCGATCATCGACGTCAACTCTTTGGCCGCGTCGAGGTACTGTTGCGCAATTCCCGCGTCGAACTTCACGGATTTCGCGGCGGACATCGTGCGCTTGCGGTTGACCGTGACCGTCAACTTGCCGCGCTGAATGTGCTTGCGAATCGTCTGCTTGAGGACCGGATCCAGCGCGCTCCACGACGGCGGAAGCCGCAGGTTGCAGTCGAGGTAACGGCTGTTCACGGCACTCACCTCGACGGTGATCGCCTGCCCGTTGAACTCGCCCGCCGCCTTGCCAAATCCCGTCATGCTACGGGTCATGCGCGTTGTGTTCCTCCGTCGAAAGCCCGCAGCCCTGAGAAAGCGAAATTCTAGCGCAAAATACTGGCGCAACGCAACTTGCGTTCGGCGATAGACTTAGGGTCTCCAACACGTCGTTGACCCCGCCCAGTCCCGGAAGTCGTCAACCTCCGCGCCATCGCCAAATCCCTCTTGCGTCCTTTTTGGTCGTTTTCGTCACTTTGGTCCTTTCGATCACTTCGCTGCCTTCAAGACGTGGTCTGCCGCGAGATTTCAACGAACCATTAGATGCGCTTAGGCGTGGACTTCGTCCCGTCGCCGCAGGCGCACGATGTACACCGTCGTCACAATCGCGGACACCGTAAAAATGACTTGCATCACGAACGTCGACGGATGTTCGTGAAAAAAGAGCGCGGCAAAGCCCGGGCCGTCCCCGGGATCGAGGTATTCCCTGCGCACAAAGGTCCGTGCCGTCGCGACCGCGTAGCACGCCCACACGAGCAACAGGTACATCGCCGCGACGGGATTGGCCCGTTTCGCAATTCGCGCCACACCGATTCCAAACGCGCCCGTCGCGCCAAGCAGAAGGCACGCGTTCGCCCACACCGGCAGCAAAAACCCGGAACCGGGTTTCGGGCCCGTGAAATCGCCAACGAGGTCAAGGACCGTATGGAAGAACGTCAGCGTCAGGGCGATCTGCCATGCGGCCGGCACGGACCGAACGCCCACCGTAAAGCACACCGCGCCGAACAGTATAAAACTGCCGACCAAACGATCTATGTCTTTCTGCACGTACGCCAGTATCCCGCCTGCGTCCGCGTCGATCGCGCGCTCCGTGACCGGCACGGCCCACACGAACATGAGCGCGACAAACGCGACCGCGCCAACCACCGCCCAGTGCGACGACCGTTCCGGCGTGTCGCCTTCTTTGGTTTCAGAGCAACGCCCCCGGTTCAACCAGGCGCACAATCCAAGCGCCGCCCCCAGGATGAACCCGAACGAAAACTCCATCATCTTCCACCAACCCCACCATTTCTGGTCCACCGGCAAGTCAGGGCCAAACACCATCCACAACGTGCCGCCTCCAAACCCCAGCGCGCCGCCAAGCGCGCCCCATAGCGCGAAGCGGACGGGCAAGCTCGCGAGTGGTCCGTCCGACTTCGCGCGAACGTATCCCAGAAACGCGGCTGCGGCAAACAGCAGACCTGCCCACGATTCCTCGCGCGGCTTGTTAACGGGATCGGAGAAATAGATCAACTTCGGTTCATTAATAAGTTTCCAACCAAGGTAGAACGCAACGACCGTCAGAAGAAAAGCGATCGATAACGTCTTGCGATCGTACAACTGCCGCACGAGGCCCGCGCCAAGGACCGCGCCACCCAGCAGTCCCCACACGCCACCTTTCACGGTCACGCCGAGCAAACCCCAGTACATCGTCTCCGGCTTGATCGCCAGGCCGAGCGTTTGACCATACGTCATGTCGCCGCCATATCCAATTCCCAGCGCGCCAAACATCGCAACAATCGCCGCGGTGCGCGCATCGTGCCGGAATATTAGACTGAACCCAAGCGCGACAAACACTCCGGGAATCATCGCCGCGAACGGCCCCCCGCCGATATACCCGCGCAGCCCCCACCCCAGCAGCATCGCCACGGCAGGAAACATGACGTACGAAAACGCCAACGCAATATTTGTCTTATTCGACATTGACCTATCCATTTCTTCCGGTATCTCGCGCCACATAAAACTGGGGCCATCCACCGGCTGCGCGAATGATACGGATATCTACGAAATCCAACCTGTACTACTCACTCTCAAAGTTTTGAATTCTTGTCCCAACTGTTCCGAGCCAATCTGTGGCATCGGTGAAATCTGTGGTTGAGTTTTCTTAGCGTTCTTTGTGTTCTTTTGTGACTGAAACTGGTTGCGGCTACGCCGCGCCAAGCAATCTGCAGTCACGATTGATTCCTCCTCGTCATCAAAACCGTCAGAATTACCGCCATCGCCGCGGGGCATACCGCGATCGACGCAATGCCCACATTCAACGTGGTCCGCTCTGCGATGAATCCAACGCACCACGGCACGACCATGCAGCCCGCGTTTCCTACCGCCGACAACATCCCAAACATCGACGCGCCACCGCCGGGATACCGGTTGCTCGCCAGGCTCAGCGACGTCGGCCAGAAACAACTCACGCCGAAGCCCAGCGCAATGCACGCCGCCAATGCCATTGCGCGCGCCGGCGCAAAACTCGCCATCAGCACCAACACCACGCACCCCGTGCAGAACGCGAGCATCATGCGCTCGGCCGTAACGCGCGCGAGCCAATGTCCCGATACCACGCGGCCCGCAAACATCGCCACCGAAAACGCCGCAAGGACCATCGCCGACGACGCCTTCGTAAAGCCGAGACTGCGCTCCGCATACGCGGGCAACCATTGCGCAACGCCCAACTCCGTGCCGCCGCCCAGCGCAATCAACACGACGGCCACCCACAAGAACCGGTGGCGCACCAATTGCCGCACCGGTTCGTGCGCGCCTTCCTCGTGTACCAGCGGCAACGTGCGCACCGCCGCGAACCCAACAAGAATGACCGCGGGTACCGCGATCAGCGCGATCGTCGCCGCGCGCCACGAAACGCCGACGTGAAGCGCCGCCGACCCAATCAAGACTGTCCCTACCGCGCCAAACGAAAACGCCGCGTGCAACCAGTTGAGCAGCGTTGCGCGTCGGCGCGGTTCGAGCGCAGCCACGACGGGGCTTAACACCACTTCCATCAGTCCCGCGCCAAGGCCCAGCAAGAACACGGCGGCCAGCAGTACCAAGTACGCGTTCGCGCATCCCAACAGACCCAGTCCCGCAACCAGCGACACCAGGCCCGAGACCACAAACACTTTGGCGCCCCAGGCGTCCGCAAACGGGCTCGCCACCGCAATTCCAACGACAAACCCGCCAAACACTACCGCGGGTATGCGGCCAATCTGCTCGTCCGTCAATCCCGCGGCGCCGCCGAATGCTTCGCTGAACGTCGTGAAAAACACCGGCGGGAGGTTCGCCGCAATCGCAATACACGTCGTCGCCCCCCAACACAACCAAAACACATACCGCGCCGAATCGAACTTCACGCAAAACTCCCCCACGCACAAACCGCCTATTGTGCCACACCGCGCCGGCAATTTCGTGTTCGCGCTGCACGTGGAGCATTGGACTGCGCAGCAATGGCTACGGGCACGCCCACAGGACGCGGAGCGGACGATACGGTCCATGGCCAGTGCGGGTCAGTTCCCGGTGACTACGATCAAAGGCCGCCATTCCCCTGCGCTTGACACGCGGGCAAAAATATGTTACCTTTTAGTCACGTATTGCGGTGCACAAACTACCCCGGAGGAAAAGTGCCATGGAAGTCTTGGAATTGGCCGTCGATATCGAACAGCACGTTGACATCAACCGTCCCATCGCCGATGTGTTCAATGGCCTGATTCGTCAGTTCACCGAGAAGATGGTCTACCCCGACGGACGCTCGATGAACTTCAAACTCGAAGCGAAACCCGGCGGGCGCTGGTATCGGGACCTCGGCAACGACACCGGCCACCTGTGGGGCCACGTGCAGGTGATCAAGCCGCCGACGATTCTTGAAATCTCCGGCCCGATGTTCATGTCGTACCCAACAGTCAATCACATCGAAGTGCGGCTGACGGAAGAAGACGGCAAGACGCGCCTCACGCTGCGCCACCGTGCCATCGGCATGATCGAAGAACAACACCGGACCGGAATGGCGGACGGATGGAAACAAATGCTCGACCAATTGAAGTGCGATTCGGAGAAATAGTTCTCCCGATTCTCGCAAGTCCACGCCGGGCGCTCATAGCAGCGCGCGTCACCGCGCGCTCCGCCATTGCGAACACACGACGACAAGCGCAAACTTGCCGTCCTGTGCTATTACCCGTGCTCGTAATCGCAATCGCACACTCGATTTACACCGAAATCTACGGGACATACGGGCTACGATATTTCTTGAATTGCGCTTATTCTAGAAATGCAAAACAAACAAGCATCGCCAATGAGTAAGCGCCAAAAACCGCGAGCTAATCGAAAGCCCCAGACCCCTAACCCTGAACCGCAAACCCGCTCCTCGTCCCCTGACCTCGACCCCGTCTGGAAGGCCCTCTCCGATCCCACGCGCCGCGCCATTCTCGACCTGCTCCGTGACGGTCCGCGCACCACAACCGACATCGTCGAGCGATTTCCCGAACTGTCCCGCTTCGGCGTCATGAAACACCTCGACGTGCTCCGCGACTCCAACCTCGTCAACACACGCGAACAAGGCCGCCAACGCATCAACTCGATCAACGCTGTCCCCATCCGCCAAATTTACGAACGCTGGATTACACCATTTTCCGAACTGTGGGCCGCGCAGTTATTGTCGTTGAAGCGGGAGATGGAAGAGAAGTGACCGCAACAATCAATCGATTCTCAGACTCGTGCCGCAGTAGAGGCTGGGTCGTCCTGTCGATCGATTGAGTGCTTCACAAATCAATGCCACAACGCACGCTGAAACCTCGGACTTCTTTCGTGAAATGGCTCACCATTCAGCGCGACCGATCGCCGGATGCGAGAGACAGTTCTTAAAGCAATTTGAGATACTGCGTAGCTGCGTTATCGTGCTCGTGACTTGTCCTCCGCGGCCGATCGGGCGATGGAGGGTCGTGCTCGTAATCGTGCTCTCGATTTGCGCCGAGAGCTACGGGACCTAGCTCTCGCCACTCCCATGGCCTCCATACGCCCACGCCTCCACGAAACCCAACCCCCGGTCGAATCCCTCCGACCGCCCCGACGCACCCACACCCAAGCGAAAACGGAAACGTCAGCAACAGACAAAGCGCCAATCCGTCCTTTCTTCTCGTTACGAAATTTCCATTTCGTAACGCGCTCCAACGGCGGCTCGTCTTCGAACGCCGTTCGAAAAGCTCCGCTTTGCTCCTGCATTTTACTTCGCATGCACCGACCCGCCCATGTCTGTGCGGATACGATGTTGTCGGCCTGCCTCACGCCCGGTACGCCCGTGACCGGCCCACGCCTATACGGATATGTTCCGCATCCTCGGCCAACCCTCCTTCCAACCCAACGGCCGCCCCTCCCATACCTCCCATTCATCCAGTCCGTCCATGACGGACATCCACCCGCCAGACCTGACAGACCCGGCCCTTTGGTCCTCTTCATGGATTCTAAACAAGCTGCGTAAAATGTTTCGCCCGTTTCGCATCAGCCCATCATATTCAAGTTCTTGCCCTCTCAAATCTCAAATCTGAGATTGATGGAGGAAACCCTTCGGCTGCGGCTATGCCGTGTAGTGTGCATTCTGTCTATACCATTCGGTCCATTCCGTCCATCATGTCCATCGACATTGGACGAAACAGGAAGCTTGCATGGCAGTCACGATGCAACGCATCATGCGATGGTGCCCGATAACTCCGAGCTTTCCACGGAACACACCATGAACCGAATTATGATGCCGCTTATCGCCTGCCTGCTCTACACGTCGTTGCCATTGGCCGCGGAAGAACATCTCGCGCCGATCAAGTACAACAACCCCGGTCTCGTCGTCGATCTGGGCGTGGGCCTGTGGGCGTGGCCCTTGCCGATGGATTTCGACGGGGACGGGGATTACGACCTCGTGGTGACGTGTCCCGACAAACCGCAAGCGGGGACATTCTTCTTCGAGAATGTTGACGGCGACATGAGGTTTCCTGTATTCAAACCGGGCGTGCGTATCAGTAAATCGCTGCAGAACGCGCAAGTCTCCTATGTCAACGGCAAACCTCATGTCCTGACGCCCGGGCTCGAGCACCACCAGTTCTTGACGAATGGGTTGGACACCTCGCGCCCGCTGCCGCTGGACCCGAAACTCAACCTCACTGGCAAGCTGCGCGCGAACCAGTGGAAATGGGCGGACTACGACGGCGACGGCATCCACGATCTGATCGTCGGTATCGGCGAGTGGACGGAGTACGGCTGGGACAACGCGTACGACGCCAACGGCAATTGGACCAACGGCCCCTTGCGGGGCTGGGTCTACTTCGCGCGGAACACCGGAACCATCGACGCGCCCGCGCTCGCCGAACCGGTCAAGCTCGAAGCGGACGGCAAACCTGTTGACGGGTACGGCATGCCATCGCCGAATCTCGAGGATTTCGACGGCGACGGCGATCTCGATCTCATTTGCGGCGAATTCCTCGACGGGTTCACCTGGTTCGAAAACATCGGCACGCGGACCGATCCCGAATTTGCCGCGGGGCGTCCACTCACCTATCGCGGCGAACCGGTGCGAATGGACTTGCAGATGATCGTGCCCGTGGCGATCGATTGGGACAAAGACGGTGACCAGGACCTGATCGTTGGCGATGAGGACGGCCGCGTCGCGCTGATCGAACACACCGGCGAGATCGTCGACCGCATGCCGCAATTCAAACCGCCGGTCTACTTCCAGCAGCAGGCGGAATATCTAAAGTGCGGCGCGCTCGCCACGCCCGTCAGCTTTGACTGGGACAACGACGGCGACGAAGACATCGTGTCCGGCAATACGGCGGGGTACATCGAAGTGTTCGAGAATCTCGGCGGCTCCCCGCCAAAATGGGCCGCACCTAAAAAACTCGAGGCCGACGGCAAGGTCATACGCATTCAGGCGGGTCCAAACGGGTCTATCCAGGGTCCCGCCGAAGCGAAATGGGGGTACACCACGCTCTCCGTCGCCGATTGGGACCACGATGGCCTGCCGGACATCGTCGTCAACTCGATCTGGGGCAAGGTCATCTGGTACCGCAACATTGGCGCGCGCAGCGCGCCAAAGCTGGCGGCCGCCCAACCGATTGAAGTGGCGTGGCTTTCCGCCCCGCCCAAACCCGCATGGACATGGTGGGACCCGGTGGGCAACGAACTCGTCACACAATGGCGCACGACACCTGTCGTCATCGACTTCAACGCGGACGGCCTCAACGATCTCGTCATGCTCGATCACGAAGGATACTTGGCGCTGTTCAAACGCACGCGCGGCGCGGATGGCGCACTGCAATTGCAGCCGGGCGCAAGAATCTTCGTGGATGAGTCAGGCACGCCGCTGTTATTGTCAAAGGGCGTCGCCGGAAAAAGCGGCAGGCGCAAGCTCACGCTCGTCGATTGGGACGGCGACAAGCGCCTCGATATTCTGATCAACTCCACGAACTGCGATTGGCTGAAGAACCTGCGCGACGACGGCGGCAACGTCGTGTTCAAAGAAATGGGCGCGCTCTCGGACCTCGTCCTGGCCGGACACGACACCAGTCCGACAACGTCGGACTGGAACAAAGACGGTGTGCGCGAACTCCTGCTCGGCGCGGAGGACGGCCGAATTTATCGCTTGAACAGGACGGTACAAACGGGCAGCACGTCGTAGCAATCTCGACGACCAATGGTCGACACTTCGCGGTACGCGCAGTACAGTATTTGATGCGAACAACGTCACGATTCGGGGTGCCCGAAAGCACAGATCATGCCAATAAACATTGACTGAAACGCGATTTTTCGCTTGACGAAATCACGTCCGCGTGCTATATAAGGTGTAGCGCGATTCGCCGATCGTATCCACGAGGCAGCGCCGGTACCCGGCACGCATACAGCGTGAGTGGTCGACCCTTAGACCGAAAACAACCGGGCGGGAGAGGCGCGCTGGGGTGTGACCGACGAGTCGCGTGTCCTTCTGTGTCTTCGCCTCCCCCGGAGGAGTATCCGCTATGCGGGAATTCCGACGGCTCACGTTAATTGCAGTCGCAGCAATCTCACTATTTCCATCTGCTGAACAACAATCTCCCCGAAAGTCCACCTGCCCGCTCAAAGAAGCCCTGTCAGGGCTGGGCATTTCGCAAGATGGGTGGGACGCAGACCTTCTCGCCTGCGAGATATTCTTCGGTTTCGCTAAAGAACGTAGCGGGAAAGATGCAGTCGCGTTCGGCACCGAGGGCCCTGGTGCGAATCCATTGCGGACGCTGCACATAGCAGTGCGCGACGGACGAACTGGCCGGTGGCACGATCACGAAACTGAACTCGTGGGTGAAGCCGGGTACCAAATCAACGTGGGTTCAATAAATGGGCTTTGGATGCACCGTGGCTTTACCTTCGTTGATACCCACAATACGCCATCCCGATCTACAACTGCGGTGCTCGACGAGCATTGGAGGCTCGTCCACATCGTGGACGGCGGCGTCCTTGACGTATTTCAGGACGGGACCGTCCTATACCAGAAGGGGCAGCCGCACTTTGTGCCTGTTCATCCGTTGGAGTTGGGTGTCTTCAACCCAAACTCACTAGACGAACGAATCATCTATCCCACTACACCGCCAGGTCCGGTGCGAACAGCCTTTCGCGAGGAGCTGCAGCGGGCGTTC
This sequence comes from Candidatus Hydrogenedentota bacterium, assembly GCA_013359265.1. Classification (NCBI taxonomy): domain Bacteria; kingdom Pseudomonadati; phylum Candidatus Hydrogenedentota; species Candidatus Hydrogenedentota bacterium. The sequence goes on along the minus strand of JABWCD010000019.1, from coordinate 94,218 downwards.
GATGCCATACCCGCGGACTGGTTTCGGATCCACAATCATCCCGGTAGCGCCGAACGGCTTTCGGAGTATATAAAGGCTGTCATTGCGGTCAAGGAGCGGTTCGGAATTACCCTCTTCGTAAATTCCGTTCTTGATGGCAGGCAATTCGACCCCGTAAACCGTAGCCAAGACCGCAATCGGGATGTTGAACTGATCACGGTTCTTCGGTACATTTCGCATCCCAGAAAGACTCAGTACCGTGAGATTCGGGCCGATGCGCTGCGTCAACAGATTCCCTTCGCGACGGTGGACGAACTCGCCTCGCCAGAGACGATAGAACGAATCTTCGCGTTGCCATACCCGTAATCGGATCGCAGACCCGTTGAACGTCCGCCGAACCTATGCTACAGTTCCCGCCACGGCGCGAAACATGGCTTTCTCCTGCAAGGACAGCCGTGTGCCAATCGTCTAGGGGCGCCCAGGAGTTTACGGTGGAGTGCACGGGTTGGCCGTGCAATAAGATACGACCGGTCAGTAGGTAGGTACGGGACGTGATTGGCGTCCGCCGCGCAAGTGCCGTGGAGCGGGTCCAATCGAAACTGGGAGGTAGACACTCACCATGGCAGACACAGTAGCAGGATTCTTCAGCGAGTTGGGCGGAAAAGTCGATCCGGCGAAAATCGCGGGCATGAACGCAACGTACCAGTTCGACATCACCGGCGACGCCGGCGGCACTTGGCACGTGAAACTCGCGGACGGCAGCGCCTCGGTCAACGAAGGTCCCGCCGAAAACCCAAGCATCACACTGACCGCAACGGACGCAAACTGGCTCGACATCGTATCGGGAAAACTGAGCGGACAAACCGCGTTCCTCACCGGCAAGCTGAAGATCAAGGGCGATATGAGCCTCGCCATGAAACTTCAGAACGTCTTCGCCCTGGGAAAATAGCGATCATTCACGGGACCGCGACGCAACCGTGTCGCGGTCCCGATTCTTTCCGGCTTCAAGCGGATTCGTGAAGCCGCGGTGCGTTCGTAATTGTCCTCGTAATCGTAATCGGTTCTTCGGTGTCGTTCTCGTTCCACTGAGAGCTCGATTACGATTACGAGGACGATTACGATTACGACAATGAGCTACAAGTTCAGTCACACAATTTCGTTGGCTCCCGTGCTGTTCGTCGTGGCGCTCGGGAGCTGCTCGAAGTCGGCAACCGCACCAAATGGTTCGGCGCGCGATCTGACCTTCGCCACGTCCGACGGTTACGAGATTGCCGCAACAATGTATCCCGTCAATCGACCGAAGCCCGCCGGCTTGATTCTTGTCCCGATGCTCGGGACAACGCGGGACCGCTGGACGTCGTTCGCGAATGCCGCGCAAGCCCAGGGCTTCATGTCAATTTCCATAGACCCGCGCGGTCATGGCGGTAGCGCGATGCGAGACGGCGCGAAAACATCATACAAATCGTTCGACACGGAAGACTGGCTCGGCGTGACAAACGACATAGCCGCGGCCAAGCGTGCCCTGATCGACGCGGGCGCAGACCCCGAGAATATCGCCATTGTCGGTGCGAGCATTGGCGCAAACCTCGCGCTGCGCTATGCGACTGCCGATCCCGAAATTCAGGCTGTAGCCATGGTGTCTCCGGGAAAGGACTATCACGGCGTGACCGTCGAAGACGCCATCGTCAAAATGAGCAATCGCCCGGTGTTGCTGATGGATGCCATCGGGGATTCGTATTCGTCCGAGACGTGCAATGCATTGAAGGCGCTCGCGAAAGGGCATTGCGAATTGCACGAGTATCCCGGCGCGGCGCACGGCACCGACTTGCTTGACACGAACGAAAATGCGCCAGGGCAGATTCTGTTGTGGCTTTCCGCAATCATCGGGCCGGAAGCGGCCAGGGCGCAACCATGAACGGAATGCACGTCGGTATTTTCGCCAAGACGTTCACGCGGCCCAGCGTCGAAGAAGTGCTCGATGCGGTATCGGCGCATGGCATCCGCAGCGTGCAGTTCAACATGGCGTGCGCGGGACTTCCGAGCATGCCGGACGAAATCGACCCGTCGCTCGCGGACCGCGTCGCGCGCGCGTGCGCATCACGCGGCGTTACGATGGCGGCCGTGTCAGGCACCTTCAACGTGATACATCCCGATACCCGCGCACGCGCCGATGGTTTGCGGCGGCTCGGCGTGCTCGCGGGGGCGTGCGCGGCGTTGGGCACCGGAATCGTCACCATGAGCACGGGAACGCGCGACCCGGAGAATATGTGGAGACGCCACAAGGAGAACGATTCGCCGGATGCGTGGAACGATCTGTGCACGAGCATGGAACACGCCGTCCAGATTGCCGACGAGCACAACATCACGCTCGCGTTCGAGCCGGAAGTGTCGAACGTTGTCGATTCCGCGGCGAAAGCGCGGCGCCTGCTCGACGAGGTTCAGTCGCCGCGACTGCGGGTCCTTATTGATGGCGCCAACCTCTTTCATGAGGGCGAACTGCCGCGCATGCGCGAGATTCTCGACAAAGCGTTCGATCTGCTGGGGCCGGATGTCGTCCTCGCGCATGCGAAAGACTTGAGTCGCGACGGCGACGCAGGACACGAGGCCGCGGGCACGGGTCTGCTGGATTACGACGAGTATCTCGCACTACTCGCCCGATGCGGATATGCTGGACCGCTCATATTGCACAATCTGACGGAAGCGCAGGTTTCCGGGAGCTGCGCGTTTCTAGAGCGCAAACTCGCCGCGCTGCGGTAGCGTCAGAAGATAAGTAAGCCCTTCGTTACTGCCGCGCCCTCGCCCGCATCCACCCACACCGAACGCTCGTTTTCGACATTGCGGCGCGTGCGCACGAAATTGAGTTCCCAGTCGTCCTTGCCCGGCGTCGCGTCGATGGTGTCGAAGGGGATTTCAATCTCCGCCGACCAACCGACGGGCCACGTTTTCGTGGCGACCTTCCACGCGCCGTCCCACTGGTCGTTGCCGTCCCGGCTGTCAAACTGCGCCCCGAGCGGATTCACGACGAACCGGTACTCGGGTTTGCCCGTTGGCCGTACCACGATGGCAATCGATTCCTCGTCCCACAGCGGCGCATCGCGCGCGGTCAGCGTACAGGACATGGTATCCATGCGTGGTTCGCGGGCGTACACGGCGATGTACAACGCGTTCGCCGTATGGCACACGCGCACGGTAGTCTGCGCCTCCGCGAATTCCACGCGATCGGGATTGATGAACCCATTGATCTGGGCCTTACGCGGCCACGGCGTTTCCTTGAACGAAGCGTCGAGCACGGGCGCCTCGACTTCAAGCGCAGACAGTGCGGCTGGCGGTTCTTTTAGCGCGAAGACTCGCGGATTGCGCAGCACTGCGGTTTCGCGCTGCGACTCCACCGCAATGCGCATGTACCGCGAACGGAACGGCTTCGCGAGAATGACCGGCCCCGTCACACCGGTCGCGCCTTCGGATTTCCATTCCTGCGCGAGTTCGTACTGCCTGCCGTCACTGCTCTGCTCGACGGCCACGCGCGCCGCGTTCAGCGTGTCAAAATCGATGCGAAAGATCGGGCCGGGCGCCTCAATGAAATCGTATGACGCTTCCGCGCGGTTCGGCAAGTCCGCAAACTCCGGTTTCGTCGGCGTTTCGTAAGGCACGTATCCCTTCGGCAGAATCACCGCGCGGTACGGCAGGACGTTGTACCCAAACAGAATGCCCGACGGAACGAACAATCCCTGTTGTTCGATTGTGTTGACGATCTTTTGTTTTCGCAACTCGTCGTAGTTCGGGTCCAGCGCAGCCTGCGACTGGACGACGCGCACAAGCTGCTTCAGAAGATCGCGCTCCGGCGCGACAGTGAACTGCGATTCGAGCGACACCCAACTGGTGAGGTTCCCGTAGAAGCCCTCGATAAGGCGAATGTCGCCTTCGCCCCGGCCAACCGAACCCCGAAAGTCCTTCGTCCACCCGCGAAACCTCTCCGCCTCGAATTCCGGCTCCGTGCCCAACAACGTCGCGCGATTGAGGTGCTGCACAAGCGCACCCAAGGCCTGATCGGTGGTCGGATTGTGCAGCTCGGACCGAAAATACTCGTTCAGCGCGGCGGGCCAACTCGCGGGCACAGCGACGCTTTCCGGCGTCTCCTGTCGCGGTTGCACGACGATTGGCTTTGGCGCCTCTTCAATCTGCGGCACGATCGGCGCCGGGCGCTCGTTCGCCCTCTTTGTCTTCGGCTTCGGCGGCTCAGGCGGAGGTGTTTGCTCGGGCGGCTGCTGCTCAGGAGGCTCTTGTTTCGAATCCTCCTGCGCGGGCTGCTTGCGCATGATTACGCCCTTGTTGCCCGTGCCTTGCTCCGCAGCATCCGCAGGACGCGCGAGCACGATAGCGGCAACGCAGCACGCCGACAGCAAGAGGCACTTTGAGGTCCTTCGTTTCATTGCGATAGACAAACGGCCGGGGCCCGGCCTTACGACCAGACCCCGGAATTCCGCTGCACTAGGCCCAGGTCATGGCCGATTTTTTGTCAAAAATCAGGCACTGCTTGAGGGTCTCGACCGCTTTGGTGAGTCCCTCGTTGCGGGACATAAGCGAGTCTTCGTGCTCGATCGAGATGGCGCCGTCGTAACCCACCATGCGCAGCGTGGACGCGAAGTCTTTCCACCATTCGACGCTGTGGCCGTAGCCGACGGTGCGGAAAATCCACGAGCGGTTGATCTCGTCGCCGTAGTGTTTCGTGTCGAGCACGCCGTTGACTGTGGCATTCTGTTCGTACACAAGCGAATCTTTCGCGTGTACGTGAAAGATCGCCTTGCCGCCCATCGCACGGACCGCGTTCACCGGATCGATGCCCTGCCAGAAGAAATGGCTCGGGTCGAAGTTCGCGCCGATGTTGTTACCGCATTCCTTGCGCAGCCGCAGCAGCGTCTCCGGGTTGTACACGACGAAGCCGGGGTGCGCCTCGAAGGCCATCTTCACGCCGTTGTCCGCGGCGAACTTCGCCTGCTTCGTCCAATACGGAATGACCTTCTTTTCCCACTGCCAATTGAGGATGTCGAGGTAGTCGGGCGGCCACGGGCACGTCACCCAGTTCGGCTTCGTCGATTTCTCGTCGGAACCGGGGCAACCGGAAAAGTCAATGACAACCTTCACACCGAGTAGATTCGCGAGCTTGATTGTATTGGTCTGCACGTCGATGTTCTTCTTCGCGAACGCGGCATCCGGGTGCAGGCAGTTGCCGTGGCAACTCAGCGCGCTGATCTCGAGACCCTCGCCCTTGAGCATCGCCAGTAATTCATCGCGCCTGGGCTTCGACTCGAGCAACTCCTTTACCTTGCAGTGCGCGTCACCGGGGTAGTTACCCGTGCCCAATTCGACCGTCTGCAATCTCAACGGACGAATCACGTCCAACACCTTCTTCAGCGGCAAATCGCTGAACATCACCGTCAAGAAACCCAGCTTCATCTCAGTCTCCTCCCCATTTGAAGCACCTGCGTACTTGGTCGATCAACTTGTTCCGTCAGATGGCTTGTTTGCCAGCAAAATCCTCTCGATATGCGGTCTCAAGTTCGGCGCGTCTGTCGTGGCGATGCTCCACACTATTTCCAAGTCGACACCGAAATACCCGTGAATGAGCTTGTCCCTGAGTCCGGCAATCCGCGCCCAAGGAACGTCCTGATGTGACTCTCGCACACTCTGGGGAATTCGCTTTGCGGCCTCTCCCAAGACTTCTAGGCTTCGGACAACGGCGTTGATCGATTTCCTGTCCTCACAGAACTCCGCGAAGCTGGCGCCATGTGTGAACTCCTGCAATTCATCAAGCGCGCCCAACATAACAATTAAGGAAATCACGCCATTCTCGAATCATATATTGACAACTTCCGCAAGAATACGCTTTCCAATTAGCGGCTTCAGCGCCTTTCTCGGAACAAGATCGACCTTCGTTCCGAGTGCTTCGGTTAGGAAGTCCTCCAACTCGAGGTACTCGAACCCGACTGGTTGAGTGAACTCAACGAGTATGTCGATGTCGCTGTCCGGCCGCATCTCATCTCTTGCTGCGGACCCAAACAACCCGATACTCTTCACGTGAAACCGCTTCTCCAGTTCGGGCTTCATTTCGCGGATTCGCGATTGTATTTGCGCGCTAGTCAGCAACTGGCCACCCGCCGCGCCCGTTCTCGGTTCTCCGATTTCATGCCCCATGCCTATCAACCCGTGAAAGGTCCCGTAGCGCCCGGTTTCCAGGCCGGGCGAGCCCGGAAACGGTGGAATTCGGCCCAAAATCGCGCACGCCTGCAAATTGCGTCAGTAGGACTTTTGCCATCGGCTGCTATGTCAACGCCGCGTTCGTTCTAGCCATGGGCCAAGTAGCCCCCGGCGATCGACCCTGTAATACTGAACACCACCATGGTGGACTTGGCGGTTGACATCATCCCAATCAAATCGGGAGGCCTGCGTGAAGGACTCTCGCCGAAGCCATTGGCCAAATCTTTCAAATACTGAGGAAGAGAAACCGCTAGCCTCAGAATTCCAGGCTGAACACAGTAAGCAACCGGAATTGACGCCACAAAAGCAACAATGCCAATCATGAGGGCCCGTTTGCGTGCAAGTGGGAATTTCGAATCAGGTCGAATGTCCGGCTGTGCCATTTACCAATCCCTCATAGTCGAACTTGGCCTGCCACAAGTTGTTCACCATCTTATTTGAAACCGGCTTCTACTACACCTTTTCCCACTTCTTCGATTTGGCGCTGCGTTCGACGGCGTCCATGACGCGTTGGCACGCGAGGCCGTCTTCGAACGTCGGATACGTAACTTTCTTCTTGCCCAACTGCGTCAGGAAATCGTGCATCTCGTGGATAAACAGGTGCTCGTAGCCGATGATGTGTGCACTGGGCCACCAAGCTTCCGTATACGGATGGCCGGGATCGGTTGCGTGCACGCGGCGAAACCCCTGCAACGTGCCCGGATCCGCGCAGTTGTAGTACTGGAAGACGTTCATGTCCTCCTGGTTCCAAATCACGCTGCCCTTGCTGCCGTAGATTTCGATGCAGTTGTAGTTGCGGCGGCCCGGCGCGAAACGGGTAGCTTCGAACGTCGCGAGCGTTTTTGATCCTTTAATCGTTGCGAGGAAGATCGCCGCATCGTCAACGTCGACCTTTCCTTTCTTACCGCTCTTCTTGTGCCCTGACTTCGCGGCGATGGTCGCGCTCGAGTCCGCGATGGGCCGTTCGGTCACGAACGTGCGCATCGTCGCGCATACGGAATCGATCGGGCCGACGAGGTTGTGGCACATATCCGTGATGTGCGCGCCAATGTCCCCGAGCGTGCCGGAACCAGCGGTTTTCTTCTGCAAACGCCAGTTCAGTGGGAACTCGGGATCGACGATCCAGTCCTGCTGATAGCAGGCGCGGAAATGGAAAATCGTCCCCAGCTCGCCCGTCTGGATCATCTTCTTGATGGTCGCGACGGCCGGCGCGAAACGGTACGAGAAGCCGCACATGTGGTTCACGCCCGCCTTCTTCACCGCCTCGGTCATCTCGACAGCCTGCTTCAGATTGTTCGCAAGCGGTTTCTCGCAGATGATGTGCTTGCCTGCCTTGGCCGCCGCGATCGCCATCGGGTGGTGCCACTCGCCGGACGAACTGATATCGACGACGTCAATGTCCTTGCGCCTGATCACCGCTTTCCAGTCGGTGCTCGCCTCTTCCCACCCGAACTTTTTCGCGGCAGCTTGCGTCTCATTCGGGTTGCGCCCGCAGATCACTTTCATCACCGGTTCGACCGGCAAATCGAAAAATCGCGCCACCTGGCGCAGCCCGTTGCTGTGGGCCTTGCCCATGAACTTGGTCCCGATGAGCGCGACGTTGACGGTCTTCTTGGCCATAAATCTCCCTCCCGCGTGGTGTCACTGGAAAAACGAAAGGCCATTATATGATTCGGACGCGCCGTTGCCAAGGTCGGCGCGATGCGTCTTTCGCCCCGCGCGGTTTTGTACTACAATTAAGCCCGCAGGGTGTTCTGATTCCGTCCGGTAGTCCGTTCGCGTTCCTTACTGGGAGGGTCTTGTCATGCTTCGCAAAACTGTCTTCGCTCTGCTGGTTGTCGCCGTTGCATTCAACACGTGGAATCCTTACGCCGCAGCCGCGGAGAAAAAGCCCGAGTCCGCGAAACCGGCCCCTAAGCCCAAGACTGGCGCGATCAACGCCGGCGACCTGTCGGCGGCGTCCGCGGGCGTGGACGTAATTCAGAGCCTCATAGACGCGTGGAACAGCAGTGGATGGGGCGCCGAGCCCAAGCCGGCGGAGACACCGCCCCCCGCGGAAACGCCGGCGACGGAGGAGCCGACGGAAGGCGCGAAGCTCACCGACGAGGAATTGGAGAAAGTACTCAAGGCGCTGGAAGGCATGACTGACACGTTGGAGGAGCTTTCGAAGCCGCTCAAGGGAACACAAAGCGTCATCAGCGAAGACGATGCGTTCGAGCTGACCATCCCGCCAAACTTTTACGTCGCAAACTTCGACGATGGCGAGTTCGACATTGGTCTTGAGAAAGGCAAGCAAACCACCCTTATTGCCGGGTCCGACCACGGCCCCGCGTGTATCTTCGTCGCGTGGACGTTTCCCATCGGCGAGTACATCAAGATCGACCAGGATGCGATGCTCGCGATTGGAAAAGATACCTTCGTCGCGAATTTCAAGATCGACGATTCGCCCTTCACGCTCACGCGCGTCATCAGCACGAGCCCGGTCTCGCACAATAATTTTCCCGGGCAGGAGTGGCGCATGGAACTGGACGCCGGTGGCAGGTTCTATTACGCGCTGCTGCAAGTCCACCTGAAGGCGCCACGCATCTATGCGATCATTTACATCGGCGCGAACGAATCCGATTTGGCAGGCACGGAAGCGTATTCCTATATCTCGTCAATGAAGATTAAGTGATGCTGCCGGATGCAGACGGCAGAATGATTCGTTTACGGACATACCTGATCGGCCTGTGCGCAGTCGCGGTGTTTACCACAGGGGGCTGCAAGGAAAGAACGCCGCCCCCTGACCCAAAACAGCAGATTGATATGCCTCCCGCGGAGCGCAGTCCGAACGCGATTAACGCGGCAAAGGCCAGCGAGTACCGGATAGGGCCGAAACCATCTATCGTAACGCGTCGAACCGCGTGAAGAAGTCTGGAAAGGTCTTCGATACGCAAGCGGGATCGTTGATGACCACGCCTGGGACGCGCAACGCGGCGAGTGCAAAGCTCATCGCCATGCGGTGATCGTCGTAGGTGTCGATGGCCGCCGGGTGTAGTTCGCCGGGGATGACCTCCAGGCCATCGTCGTGTTCGTGCACGGTAGCGCCGAGCTTGCGCAATTCCGAGGCGGTCGCCGCGATGCGGTCCGTCTCCTTGATGCGCAAGTTGTGCACGTTGCGGATGCGCGTCGGGCCATCCGCGAACAACGCCGTCACCGCGAGCGTCTGTGCCATGTCCGGCATGGCGTTCAAGTCGATGTCGATGCCGCGCAATTCTCCCGTCGACGACACTTCAATCCAGTCCGGGCCCGTCGCGACGCGGCATCCCATTTCCTGTAGCACGTTCGGGAAGCGCACGTCTCCCTGGCGCGAGGCGGGGGACAAGTGGTTCACGCGGACGCGTCCGCCGGCGACGGCGGCGGCGGCAAAGAAATACGACGCGCCGGAGGCGTCGGCTTCGATCGTGTACACGCCGGGGTTATACGACTGATTACCCGGTATGTCGAAACGTCCGAAGTTGTTATTTGCGGTCACGATGCCGCGCTCGTCCATCATTGCGAGCGTGAGGGCAATATACGGTTTAGACACGAGTTCGCCTGGGACGCGGATGACGACATCACGGTCCGCGCAGGGCGCGACCATCAGCAGCCCCGACAGGAATTGGCTGCTGGCGATTCCTTTCACCAGTGTCGTCCCGCCAAAACGCCCGTTCGAGATAATCTTCAGCGGTGGACACCCGGTATCCGTAACAGCGTCGACTCCCCACGCGCGCAACGCATCAATGAGATCGCGAATCGGCCGTTCGCGCATACGGGGTGTCCCGTCGATGGTCGCTTCGCCGTCGAGCGTCGCGCACGCCGCCGCGAGAAACCGAACGGCGGTGCCGGAATTCCCGAGAAACAACGGCGCGTGTGGCGGCGTGAACGGCCCGCCACCGACCGTCACGGTATTGCCATCGCGTGCAACGTTCACGCCCAGCCCGCGGAGACCGTCGATCATATACGTTGTGTCGTCGCAATCCGCGCACTCGCGCAGCACGCTCTCGCCGCGCGTAAGGCCCGCCATTACCAGCGCGCGCGCGGTACAACTCTTCGAGCCCGGGATCGTTACATCCGCGTTTAGATTGGCACGCGGCCTGATTGAGATGGAATCGATACTCAAGACCTGACCTCGACGCGGCTACCGCGCCGCAGGTCGAAATGCTTGCTTGCGTCGCCGCGATGAACGGCGATTTCCAAGTAATCCGAACTTCCGAATAGCGCGACCGTAGCGCCGACGGCGACATCACCGTAGGCTTCCGATATGCTCTCGATCACTTCGCTGTTGAAATGCACCTGAATGTCCCGGCGGTCCGGCAGATCGCTTCGATGAATATTGGTGATGGCATTGCCGAAGCGATCCACATGCATGACAATTCCGCCGATAACGCCCGGCCGATCGCGCCGCAGTTCCGGGATCTCGAGCAAGGTCAGCGCATTCAGCCTCTCCCCCATGCCCTCGAACGCCGCGCCGTCCGCCAGACTTGCCGCGGCGGGCGCGAAGATGTCGCGGCCGTGAAACGTCTGGCTGATGGTGGCGTGCATGAATTGTTTGTTGGTGATAATGCGCACTTCGTCCAACGGCGATTCGCGGGTGACGAACGTCAGCAGCCCGTTGTCCGGGCACACGAAAATCTGGCCGCGTGCGCGTGCGGCGATCGGCAATCGCGCCGTGCCCACACCGGGATCGACGACGACGCAATGGACCGTACCCGGAGGAAACCACTTCGAGGCTTGCGCGATGAATAACGCTCCTTCAAACACGTCTTGCGGGGGAATCTCGTGCGACAGGTCGGCAATTGCAGCATGTGCGCACCGGGAATGGATGACGCCCTTCATCGACGCCACGTATGGATCGCGCGTGCCGAAGTCGGTGGTCAGGGTGACGAGGGGCGGCACGTCAGCATTCCGCGACGCGCACGCAATTGCGGCCTGCTCCCTTTGCGGCGTACAGCGCGCCGTCCGCCGCCGCGATCAGTTGCTCGATCGTCGCGCCGTGCGTCGGGAATTCCGCGAGCCCCTGGCTAATCGTGACCTTGACGAGTTTGCCGTTGTGCTCGAGCGTGCACGCAGCGATGGCCTGACGCAATTGCTCGGCCACCTTCATGGCCTCGGTAAGCGGGGATTCCGCGAAAAGTAGTATGGCCTCGTCGCCCCCGTACAGCCCGGCGCGGTCCGCAGGCCGCAGCACGCTCCGCATGATCGAGCCCATCTCTTGAATGACGCGGCTCCCCATGAGATGACCGTGTGTGTCGTTGACCTTTTTCAATCCGTCGAGGTCGGTCATGGCGAGGGTGAACTTCTTGTCCGGACCCGTCTTTTGGATTTCGGACAACAAGTGCGGTTTGAACGACTCGAGCGTGAGCAGGCCAGTGAGCTGATTGTAGTGGATGCGCTGGTGCACTTCCTGGTGGAACTGCGATTCGAGCGCATCCTGCAGCATGAATTTCACCACCACGTCGCCGAGCTGAATCTTGTCCCCGTCGTTGATACGGGACGTCTTCACGAGGTCCGCGTTCACATGGGTGCCGTTCATGCTGCCCAGGTCCGTGATTTCGAAGTAGTCGCCGTCCTTATTGGTCTGCCGAGAAATGCGGGCGTGCTGGCGCGACACCGACTGCAGGTTGATCGAGATGGGCACGTCCGGCGACCGTCCGATCACCCACTCGGTGCCGCTCAGGGCGAACTCCTTGCCGATTTGCCATCCCGAAATCACGACTAGGCTCGCGCGCTGGCCCTGCATCCGCGCGCGCAGACTCGCGAGTTCTTCGTCCAATACGAGGCGGGTGGTGTCCCCGGAATGCTGTTTATCGTCTGTCATGGACCGTCCTGTGCAGTGAAAATCAATTGCGTATAGTACCAAGCGCGGAAATCACGCGCAACGCGGGGCCGCCGGTTTGCTATGATCCCCGCATGGAAGAGCGCTACGTGAAGATTGCGAAAGTGTCGGACTTCGAGGGGCTGCGGTTCCGAAAGTACAAATTGCTGGCGCGAAACGTCGCCATCTTTCGGGACCCGGACGGCTCGATGTTCGCGACCGAAATCAGTTGCAAGCACCAGAACTGGGACCTGACGACGGGCAGGTTCGAAGGGGACGTTGTCACCTGCCCGCGCCATGGCTGGATATACAACGTTCGCACGGGCGACTGCCTGACCCATGAATCCACACGACTCCGGCGCTATGGTCTCAAGGTCGAGGGCGACGACGTGTTCATCACGCTGCTCCCCATCGAAGAGAACTGATCCGCACGCTGCCGCGGGATGCGCCCAAGCGCGCCGTTGCATCGCGCCTGCCTCGCCTGTAGAATAGCGCGTTTGTGTCGAAACTGCGTTCGCCGCGGACGGTCACGGGGCGCCACCGGCGAATTTCATCACGGGCAAACGCGGCCGCGCCGGGCCAACGGGAAATCGGTATTATGACCGGCGCCGAAATTACGACGAGGTGAGTAATGCACCGCTTTGGTCTTCCTATCGACAAAGCTGCTGTCCGCATATTTCCGAGTGGAATCTCCAAGCACGAAGCGCTCGATCAATTGACCGACGCAATCCACTCCGTCGGAGTCATCACGAATATGGAATCGTTCGCGCACGCGGTGCGCGAGCGCGAAACGGTCATGAGTACGGGCATTGGGTGCGGCGTCGCGATCCCCCACGTGCGCATCGACGGTGTGACTCGGCCAACCGTCGGCGTGGGCATTTCGCACGAGGGGATCGAGTTCAACACGCTCGATAACAAGCCGGTGTATATTGTCGTGCTCTTCGCGATGCCGACGGGGTCTCAGAAGGAGTACCTGGGCTTGCTCGCGCAGGTCATGACCGCGATGAAAGAAACCGGCTTCCGCGAAGAACTCGGCGCATGCCAAACGCCGGAGGAAGTGGCAAGGCTGCTGAACGATCCGGCGCTGGTCTGATTCCGCCAGCGGTTCCCTCGGCCAGAGTGACCGACATGTCCGACGAGCCTGACGCGTCAGAAACTGCGAAGGAGTAATCCCATGCGCGTACTCGTGCTCGGCGGCACAGGTCTCATCAGTACCGCCATTGTCGAATGGCTCGTTGCGAAAGGGCACACGCCCGTCCTCTTCAATCGTGGGCTGTCGCCCCGCCGGTTTGACTACGACGTCGAGACGCACATCGGCAACCGCGCGGACTTCGCCGGGTTCGCGCGAGGCATGCGGAAAGTCAACGCTGACGCCGTGATCGACATGATTACATTCGACGCGAAGACCGCCGCGCACAACGTTCGCGTATTTCGCGATCGTGTCAGGCACTTCGTCTTTTGCAGCACGGTCTGCGTGTACGGCGGCCCGCTCACGCGAATTCCCGCGGACGAAAACGAACCCCACCGTCCCGTCTCCGCGTACGGCGCAAACAAGAGCAAGGCGGAGGCAGCGTACCTCAAGGCGTTCCGTGAATTTGGCTTTCCGGCGACTATCATGCGGCCGTCGCATTGTTACGGTCCGGGTCAACCGCTGCTCGATATTTGGGGCTACAACCCGAGCCTTGTCACGCGCATCCGCAAAGGCAGACCGATTGTCGTACCCGGCGACGGCCAAGGGCTTTGGCAACCGGGCTACATTGGCGACATGGCGAAGGGATTCGTCGGCGCGCTGGGCCGCAAGGCCACGATGGGCAAGGCCTACAACATCGTCGGGGACGAGGTGATGACGTGGCGCGCGTTCCACGAACGCATGGCCAAGGCGATCGGGTGCGAAGCGCGCATTGTCCCGATGACCACCCCGCAAATCGTCGCGGGCTCGCCCAAGGGTTCCGCGGACATGCTCGTCGAAATCTTCCAGTACCACGCTGCCTACACGAACGCCGCACTCAAGCGCGACGTGCCGGATTTCAAAGACCTGCTGCCGTGGGAAGAAGGTGTTCGCCGCACCGTTGCATGGATGGATGCCGCAGACATCCACCAATCCGCAAACCTGTTCCCTTGGGTGGACCGGCTGGCAAGTGTACTGGGCAAGTTCGAGTCGGAATTACGCGTGCTTAACTTGAGGCTGAATCCACATAAACCGGTCGCCAGCAAGACTCGTCGCAACCCCACAGACTAAGCGTCAAGCACCCCAAGTCTCGATGAAATTCCAAAGACCTTTCAGAACGCGGCGGAAACTAAGGTCCCACACGACGAATACAAACGCGGCGATGATCCCCGCACAGCAGCCGAAAAGGATTCCAAGGCGAACGGTGTCCCTCAGCGGCTCATCGAGAGTAAACGACCAGAGCAGAGGTATTGCGACAGTTGGAATAAGCCAAACGACGAAAGCCTTAATGCCTTTGGCGACCCAGTAACCAACTGCGCTACGGTCCGGATGTTGGCAATTTGGAATCGAATCCATTGCAAGACGAACCTCTGTTGCGAGTATATCACGGCAAATGTCGAAGTCCACCAATCCTCGCATAATTTCTTGATATGTATACACTTCCAGTTTTCTTCTTGCCCCCCTGAGAGCCTTCGACTATACTGTGTTTCGTGAAACGCCGGGCGTTGGCGTAGGCTGTTCGGACGCGCAAGGGATATCCCTGCGAAAGCGAGGGCTGGCATGTATCGGATAGACGCTGAAAAATCGGTTCACTTCTGCGATGGCATGTCGCGTCGCGACTTTCTGCACGCCGGAGCGCTGTCCACCATCGGCCTGACGATGCCCGGGTTCATGGGTCTGCGCAGCGCCGGCGCCGTCGACACAAAGAAGGACATGAACTGCATCTTCCTCTTCCTGGTCGGCGGGCCGAGCCAACTCGACACATTCGATATGAAGCCGGATGCGCCGCGCGAAATCCGCGGACCTTATAAGCCGATCAGGACGAATAACCCCGATATCCAGATTTCGGAGATCTTCCCCAACCTTGCCAATCACGCGGACAAGTTTTCGCTGATTCGCACGCTGCACCACAAAGCCGCTGGCGTGCACGATACCGGCCACCAAATGATGCAAACGGGCCGCCTCTTCCAGAACGGTATGGAACACCCGCACGCGGGGTGTGTGCTCGGCTATCTCAAGGGCGGCAAGAACGGCATGCCGCCGCACGTGCTGATGCCGCGCCCCATCGGCCCGACGGGCGGAAATATGCCGCACGGGCAGAACGCGGGCTTCCTCGGCAAGTCGCACGATCCCTTTATTCTAAACGCCGAGCCGGACCGGACGGACTTCAAAGTGCCCGATCTGTTGCCGCCGGACTACATCTCCGCGTCGCGCATCGAACGGAGGCGCAATCTGCGCGAGATTGTGGACGATTCGGTCAAACAGCTCGAAGCGAATCCGGATGCGCGTCTGCTCGACGAAAACTTTCAGCAGGCGTACACGCTAATGTCGTCGACCGCTGCGCGCGAGGCCTTCGATTTGACGAAGGAACCGGACAAGTTGCGTGACGCGTATGGCCGCAACAAGTTCGGGCAAAGTTGTTTGCTTTCTCGCCGCCTACTCGAAAGCGGCGTCCGCTTCTGCACGGTCAACATGTTCGAGACCGTGTTCAACGAGATCACGTGGGACATTCACGGTTCCGCGCCATTTAGCCCCATCGAGTGTTACAGCGATCTGGTGGGACCGATGCTGGACAAGGGCCTGAGCACGCTGCTCGAAGATTTGAAGCAGCGCGGCATGCTCGAAAACACGCTGATCGTCGCGATGG
Organism: Candidatus Hydrogenedentota bacterium; assembly: GCA_013359265.1. Lineage (NCBI taxonomy): Bacteria > Pseudomonadati > Candidatus Hydrogenedentota > Candidatus Hydrogenedentota bacterium. The sequence continues at coordinate 78,333 of JABWCD010000019.1, read as the reverse complement.
GCGAGTTTGGGCGGACGCCGAAGATTAACCCCGCCGGCGGGCGCGACCACTGGCCGCAGGTCTGGTCGATTCTCATGGCGGGCGGCGGCATTCAGGGCGGGCGCGTCGTCGGCAAGACCGACGACATCGGCGCCTACCCGGTCGAGCGCCCCGTCACTCCGGCTGAAGTCGTCGCAACCGTTTACCACTGTCTCGGTATCGACGGCGAAACCGAGCTTGTCGGCCCCGGCAGCCGGCCCATTCCGCTTGTGGATTTCGGCGTTAAGCCGATTATGGAGTTGGTGTAGCCCGCCGATCCCTTCGGTTTGTCGGGCTGTTTCGTAGTGCAAGGCATGAGGGCTACCATGAGCATTCGCGTCTGGTTTGCGCGTGTGTTAGTTGCCGCGCTGGCTTCGACAACTATGTCGAGCGCAGAGTCGCGCCTCGCGATGATCCCAAGCGCGATTGCGCTGACGCATCAGGGGGCGAATCATTCGCTCATTGTCGAACGGATGAACGGCGATGAATCTGCGGGGGACTTGACGCCGAAAGCAACGTTTGCGTCGTCCAATCCCGCGGTCGCTGAAGTTGACGCAAAGGGCCTGGTGCGAGCGATCGGAGACGGCGAAGCAACCATCACCGCGACGGTGGACGGACAATCCGTAACCGCGACGGTCACGGTGACAGGCACGGATAAGCCCTTCACACCGAGTTTCCGCAACGACATTGCGCCACTGCTATTCAAGATGGGGTGCAACACCGGCGCCTGCCACGGCGCGGCGGCGGGCAAGAACGGATTCAAGCTCTCGTTGCGCGGATTCGATTTCGATTGGGACCACAAGGTAATGACGCGCCAGGCCAACGCACGGCGCTTATCACTCTCCGAGCCGGAGCAGAGCCTGGTGTTGCTGAAGGCGACGATGGAAGTGCCGCACGGCGGCGGAGAACGTTTCCGCAACGACAGCGAATCCTACCGAATCCTGCGCGACTGGATTGCCGCGGGCGCGCCCGCGGCGAACGCGGCCGACCCGCTGGTACAGTCGATCGAGCCGTATCCCAACTCCGTGAAGCTGGCGAAAGACGCAACGCAGCAGATCATAGTCCGCGCGAACTACTCGGACGGAGGATATGCAGACGTGTCGCGCTGGGTAAAGTATGAGACCACGGACGATTCGGTCGCCGTCGTGGATGACAACGGCAAGATCACTGTCACCGGTCCGGGCGCAGCGTCGATCACCGTCTGGTACGCGAGCAAAGTCTCCGCGGTACGCGTCCTCGTTCCGCGCGAGAAGCCGGTAGCGCCGGAGCTGTTCGCGAAGGCCGAGTCGTATAACTACATCGACGAGTTGGTCATGCGACAACTCAAGAGCCTTCAAATAGCGCCCACCAACCTCTGCACCGACGCCGAGTTCATACGGCGCGCGTCGCTCGACGCGACCGGCGTGCTGCCCAAGCCGGATGATGTCGCGGCGTTCGTTGCCGACACCAATCCGAAAAAGCGCCGGGACCTGATCGCGAAGCTCGTAGAAAGCCCGGAGTTTGTCGACTACTGGTCCTACAAATGGTCCGACCTGTTGTTGCTGTCCTCCAAAAACATCCCGCGGCGGGAAGAACTGATTTCGTTCTACCGGTTCATTCGCGATAGCGTCGCCGCGAATAAGCCGTGGGACACGTTCGTTACTGAGTTGCTCACGGCGAACGGCAGCACGCTCGACAACGGCGCGGCGAACTACCTCGCGATGCACAAGGAGACGGTCGACCTGACGGAGACCACATCGCAGGCGTTTCTCGGGTTTTCGATCACCTGCGCGCGGTGCCACAACCACCCGCTCGAGAAGTGGACGCAGGACGACTACTACGGCATGGCGAACCTGTTCGCCCGCGTGAAGTACAAAAATGGTCAACGCGGCAACGACACCGAAGTGGTTACGGACACCTTCGGCGACGTGCTGCACCCGCGCATCGGCGCGCCCATGCCGCCGCGTCCGCTCGACGGCGAACCGCTCGACCTCGCCAGTTCGAACGATCGCCGGATCGAACTTGCACAATGGCTGACTTCCCCGGACAACACGTACTTTACGCGCGCGATCGCGAACCGCGTGTGGCGCAATTACATGGGACGCGGCCTTGTCGAGCCCGAAGATGATTTGCGTTTGACCAACCCGCCAACGAACGGTCCGTTGCTTGATGCCCTGGCGGAGGACCTTGCCGGCCATTGTTACGATCTCAGACACCTTATGCGGACCATCATGGAGTCCGCGGCGTACCAGCGAGAGTCGCAACCGTCCGATCCCGAGTTGCCTGACGAACATTACTACTCGCAGTACATCATCCGCCGCCTCAGCGCGGAGGTGATTCTCGATGCATATTCGCAGGTGAGCGGCGTTCCCACCGAATTCAACGGTTATCCCGCCGGGTTCCGCGCGCAACAATTGCCCGACTCGCAAGTGGGTTCGTATTTCCTTTCCGCGTTCGGTAGACCGGAGCGAAAACAGACGTGCTCGTGCGAGCGCACAGCCGATTCCAGCATCGCGCAAACGCTTCACGTCGCGAATGGTGACACGCTCAACAAGAAACTCAGCGACGAGCGCAGCTTCCTCACCAAGCTCGTCGCCGATAACGTCGCGGATGAAGAAGCGCTGGACCAAATCTATATGCGGGCACTCGCGCGACCTCCGCGCCCCGAAGAACGCGAGAACGCCCTCGCAATTCTCGCCTCCGCAGCCCAAGGCGCCGCCGATTCCAATGCAGAGCGCCGCCTTGCGCTCGAAGACCTCGTGTGGGCCGTGCTGTCTGGAAAAGAGTTTTTGTTTAACCATTGAGGGATTCCGTATGTCCGTCGATCTTCGAGCAGTGACAGAAGAAGATATTCGCCGACTTGACGTGGATGAGCGTCAGAAACTCATTCTTCAAATCGCTCATTCAATAGAGGACGAACACGTCCCACCTTTGACCCCCGAACAGGAGACCTATTTGGACGACTTGCTTGCCGAACATGACGTTAATCCCGAAGAGGGGCGGCCTTGGCGCGAGGTAATGGATGAGATTCGCGATCAATGCCTAAAACGGTAATCGTTTCGACCGTAGCTCAGGAACGAATTCGAACAATAGTCGAAACCTACGAGCAGGAATGCAAAGGGCTTGGCGTCAAGCTGCACGAAAACATTCAAGTCGTTTTGGCAATGATCGCTGAGTATCCAGATATGTACGAAGAAATACGGCCACGTATTCGCAGAGCAATTCTTCGCAGATTCAAGTTCAGCTTGTTTTATGTGGTAGAGCGCGATTTCGTGAGAGTTATATCGCTTTTCCATCAGGCAGACGATCCGCGAAAGTGGCCGCGCCCGCATCGATAATCCCGGAGAACCGGTTTATGCTTCGCCGAAGACTTTGCTGGATAGTTGTTGCTGCGCTCCTGCTCGCGCGCGGCGCGTTGGGCGAGCTTACTTTTGAAGGGGAAATCCTTCCCATCTTCAAAAGCCACTGCTCCGCGTGTCATTTCCCCCCGGTCGACCCCCCCAAGGGCAAGCTCGATCTTTCCACGCTTGCCGGTACGCTGAAGGGAGGTTCGGAGGGCGTCATCCTTGTCGCCGGCAAAGCGGAAGAAAGCCGTCTGATCCAGATGATCGAGGGCAAACTCGAGCCGAAGATGCCGCCCGAAGGCAAGGGCGAACCGCTTGGCGTGGATTCTATAGCATTGTTGAAACAGTGGATAAACGACGGCGCAAAAGGACAAGACGCCCCCGCGGCTCCGACCTCAACCTCTGCCCCACAAGCTGCGTCCGCGCCAAATCCAGCCACGATTCAGCCGCCGATCAGCGCGATGGCCTACGGCAAGCGCGGCGACGAACTCCTGCTTGCAAGCGGTACGCTGCACAACGTCGAACTGTTTACGGTAGACGCGCAAGGGCAGGCGACCTCAAAAGGCAAGCTTGAAGGCCACGCGGAAATGGTGCGCGCGCTTGCGTTCAATGCCGGCGCCGGCGTGCTTGCGGCGGGCGGTGGCAAGCCGGGGCGCGGCGGTGAGATTAAGCTGTGGAACACATCCGATCTGTCGTTGATCAAAACGATTGAAGGCCACAAGGACAATGTCCTCGCATTGGCGTTCAGCCCTGACGGCAAGCAACTCGTCTCGGCGAGCTACGACAAATCGCTCATCGTCTGGGACGTCGAAACCGGCAATGCCGTGCGCACCCTCGCGAACCACGTCGATGCCGTCTATGCCGTCGCGTGGAGCCCGGACGGAAAACAGATTGCGTCCGGCGCGGGCGACCGGACCGTAAAATTGTGGCAGGCGAGCGACGGCAAACTGCTGATCACCATCTCCGACTCGCTCGACGCCGTGCTCGCGCTCGCGTTTGCGCCGGACGGCAACACGCTCGCGGGCGCCGGCGCGGACAAGGTCATCCGCCTGTGGGAAATGGTCGGCGCGGGCGAGCCGCTCGAGCAATCAGGATCGACCGCGGGCAAGTTGAAAACTTCTACCTTCGCGCACGAAGGCGCAATCTTACACATCATCTATTCGCCCGACGGCTCGACGTTATATTCGACCGCGGAAGATCGACGAATCAAGGCGTGGGACTCTGCCGCGCTAACCGAGAAGGTGACCTTCGAACACCAGTCCGATTGGGTGACAGCGCTTGCGCTGGACCCGCAAGGCGCCTTGCTGGCTGCCGGCCGGTATGATGCGACACGCACCATTTACGCCACCGAAACGGGCAAGGCATTGTCCGGTTCGACGACGCAAGTCGCCAGCGCACAGTCCGGCCCGAAGAAGGTGACCAGCCTCAGCGTTGAAGCAGTGATTATCCGCGCAACGGTCCCGCCTTCGCTGCAATCGGTTTCGCCCGATCGTTGGCACCGCGGTGCGGAACTCGAACTCGCCGTCAACGGAAAGAACCTCGATCGTGCCGAGCCTATCTCGACGAACCCGAAGGTAAACGTTGAAATCGCGGAAGTCGAGGCGCTGCCCGAACCTGAACTGAAACTCGGCGAAGGCCCGCGCGGCACGGGTGCGGACATCCTCGATAACGCGCGTCCATACAAAATGAAGCTAAAGGTAAAGACCGAGGCCGACGCGCCCCTCGGGCGCTACGAAATCCTTTTCCGCACGCCGATTGGCCTCACCAACGGCGCGGGCTTCACCATTATCCCTGCACCGGACCTGAGCAAGGCCGAACCGAACGATGAATCGCCGCAACCCGTGCAATGGCCTGGTGTCGTCGAGGCGGCAATCAATGCATCCGGCGACGTGGACAAGTACAACGTCTCCGCGAAGGCCGGACAGGAAATCGTCTTCGTCATTACGGATAGCGCATTGAATGTCGACATGCAGTTGCGTGATCCGTCGGGCGACGTCGTCGCTACCGGCGCAGACTTCGGCGGCGCCATGCGCAGTCGCATGGGATACAAAGTCCCTGCCGACGGCGACTACGTGGTGGAAGTCGCCGACGCGGACCTGCGCGCAAACCTGGGCTATCGCCTTCATATCGGCGCATTCCCGATGGTGACGTCGGTGTGGCCACTCGGCGTGCACGCCGGTGTGCCGCAGAAAGTCGAAGTTGCCGGCTTTAATCTCCCGGGCACAACGGTTGAAGTTGATCCGCCCGATGAAGCTGCGCCTGGCGCCACCATGCCCCTGCCCATCGCCGTGCCCGAAGGCAGTCCGATTTCGTTGCCGGTATTGTCCGTGAGCGGTGCGGCCGACGCTTCCGAAGTCGAACCGAACAACTCCGCGGCCGAGGCGCAGCCGCTCGCGTTTCCTGCCGCAATCAACGCGCGCATCGCGCACGACAAGGACGGCGTGCCGGATGTGGATTACTACCACTTCCACGCGAACAAGGATCAGGCAATCGTGATCGAGACGCTCGCTGCGAAGTTCGGCTCGAAGCTCGACTCGAAAATCGAAGTGCTTGACGCTCAGGGCAATCCCTTGCAGCGCGCCCTGCTCCGCTGCGTGGCGCAGACCGCGTTGACGCTCTCGCCGCGCGACTCGCGCCAGGCGGGCCTTCGATTCGAAAATTGGCGCGACTTCAAAATGAACGACTACGTCATGGTCGGCGGCGAAGTCATCCAGGTGTCGCGCATTCCCGGGTACGGCGACGAAGACGTCGTGTTCAAACAGTATCCGAACGGCCAGCGCATCGGCCTGTTCGCCACCACGCCCGAACATCACGCCGTATACGATCACATCTACAAGGTTACCGTTCATCCGGTGGGAACTACTTTCGCGCCGAACGGCATGCCGGTATACCCACTCTTCTGGAAAAACGACGACGCGTTCGACGCTAACGGAAACGCGACCGGCGATTCGCGGCTCGATTTCGTCGCGCCGGAGGACGGCGACTACGTCGTTCGCGTGTCGGACGTGCGCGGCGAAGGAGGGCCAAATCACGCCTACCGCCTGCTGTTGCGCGAGTTGAAGCCCGACTTTGCAGTGGCGGCCGCGCCCTACCACATCAGCATGCCCCCGGGAAGCCGCATTCCGCTCGACGTGCGCGTGCTTCGCACGGACGGCTTTAACGAAGAAGTGAAGGTCACCGCACATGGTCTTCCCGAAGGCTTCACTGTCGAGACCGAATCGGTACTGCCCGACGAAGACTTGGTGCGCGTCGCGCTCGTTGCGGGTCCGGACGCCAAAACGACGCCGTTCGATTCCCGCTTCAAGCTCACCGGGGAAGCGAACGTGAGCGGAACCACCGTCACGCGCGAGGCGTACTTCGGGTCGATCACCGTCAGCGAGAAGCAGCCGGACCTGACCGTGAACAACGGCGAAAACACGCTCGTGCTTGCGCCGGGCCAACTCGGCGCAATCAGCCTCAACCTTACGAAGGCGAACGGCTACGACAGCCGGACCCCAATCAGCGTGTTGAATTTGCCATTCGGCGTGCGCGTGATGTACACGGGGTTAAACGGAATACTCGTCCGCGAAGGCGAGACGGAACGCCGCATCGAAATCCTCGCCGAACCGTGGGTGAAGCCGATGACGCGGAGAATCTACGTTCAGGCGAACATCGAAACACAGTCGCCGCAACGGCCCGTGTTTCTCGGCGAACCGATCGAACTGCGCATCGTCGGCGATCAAAAACTCGCGAAGCGGAACTGACAAAGGCGAGGTCTACAGCGACGGACTCGCCCCCAACCGTTGCGGCTCGCCGCGCCGCAGAATCATGATGTCCTTTCCATTCGACAGCGTGATCGTCTGCTCCGCCGGATTAAACTCGCTAATCGTCCAGTTGGTGTAGACCTCGTCACCGATCGCGTACGCGCGCTCGCTCGTCGCTCCGTCCGCCAGCCGCACCGTGATCGAGAACTGGGCGGCCCGATTTTCCGAAGTCAGAATCCCTCGCAGCGTCACTTCCGGCGCAAGCGCATCCATTAGCGCCGACGTGGGTTGTTGCGGCTCGACGGGCCGCGCTGGTTCGGTGGGCTGCGCTGTCGTATTCGGCGCGGTGGCAGCGTCCGTTCCCGCAACGGGCTCGAGCGTAAATGCCGCTTCCTGCGCGGCGCCCGACGCGCCCTTCAGCGTCGCGCGGTATTCCCCCTCCGGTAACCGGTATACCAGCGCCGCTGCCTGCCCCGGCAAAACCGGCAACCGCGAAATCGGATAGCTACCGATTGGCAGTTGCGAGTTTCCGACGCGCACGCTCACCGGAGCGCTGACGTCAATCCCCGAGTTTTTTCCAATCCGTTTTTCCACGTTAAGCGCGTATGCGTTCCTCATCGTCGAATTCGCCGCGAGCAGCAACTCGCGTCCGCCGGAATTTTTCACGCTCACGGTCACTTCGTGTTCAGGCGGCTGCGCGTCAGTGACGATTCGCGTCTCGACGCTCAGTTCCGGCTGCGCAGTACGTACACCACCAAGGTCCGTCACAACGGCCCCGACACCCGCAACGGTGGCAATGGCCGTTAGCGGAATGATGACACGCCCGTCGCGCGTTGCGGCAAGCGTAATGACGCCGGCGGCGGCGACTGCCAGCAAACCCAACGCGTACACGAGCATTCCCGGACGCAACAACAACGGTCCGCCTACGCGCAACGCTGCCGACACGGGGCTCTCGTTGTACGCGCTTTCGTGCAGAAACGTCGTTGTCAGCAAACACGCAAGCAACCACACCGCACAATACGCGAGACCGCGCGCAGAAATACTGGGAATGAAGGCGGCGGCAACCGCGAAGACCGCAATGCCGATCGGGAATAGCGCATACCAAAACGCCGTCGATCCAGGACCGGAATCCATGCCCGCGAGTTGCAGTGCCGTGTGCCCGCCGGCAATTGGGAGGAATAACGCCGCCAACACGAGCGCCGCGCCCGCCCAAGCGACCCACGCGTCCATTGGCGCGCGCAATCCGGGCTTTCCGTGCGCGAGGCGCGCAACGAAGGTGCCCCGTGCGCGCGGCACCTCCTCGGCGCTATTCGCATTGAGCGCGCGCACCACCAGCGCGCGCGCCTTCGTCAGGTCCGTCTTCGCCCGGCGAAGTTCTTCTTCGGCCTCCGCAAACTCCTCGCGCTTAAGCTGGCCCACCTGAAGTCGGCCGCGCGAATGATCGAGCTGCGCGTCAATTGCCTGCATGTCGTTCGAATAGTCGTCCGCAAGCTGTTCAAGCCGTTCCCGGGCGTGCTGCACGCGCGCCTGGGTGCGCTCGTGCTGCGCCTTGGCATCAGCAACGACTTCCGCAATCGTGCGCCCATTGCCGGACGGCGGCGCCTTCAGTTTTTTCGCCTCGCTCAACTTGCGCTCGGACTGCGCGCGGTCCGCCAATGCCCCGCGCAGCGATTCCACGTGCACATCGAGCAAGGTCTCGTTATCGTCGATCTCGTTCGCGAACGTAATCCGGAACGTCCCCGTGGGTATATGCTCGAACGCCACGTCGACCGCGCCGCCGGCACGATGAACGTCCTCCACCGTCAACCAGCCGCGCAAGTTTGACTGCCGCCGTTCGTGATTGTCGCGGCGGCGGCGGAGCCTATCCACCTGGGTCCGGTATTCGCTGTACGGCAGTTCGGCCACCCGCACCGCGAGGTTCAGTTCCGCGAGTTTTTCGTTCGTCGCGGCAAGTTCGATGGCGGTCTCCATCAAGCGCTGGCGCAGTTCTTCTTCGAGGTCCTGCTCTGCCGCGCGAATGCGCGTACGAATGCCCAGCAGTTCCGCGATCTTCGGATCTTTGCGCGCGGCCACCTCGACGCTGCCGGTGTCCTGCACCAACTTCGACCCGGTGATCCGCTTCTCCAGCTTCGCGACGAGGCTGTGGATTTGGCGCAACGGATCGAGTACGTCGAGCGGCCCAAGCGCTTTGCGCACCTTCCCCTTCGGATCGATGTCCGGCAACGGCGCGACTTCCGCCTCTTCCTTCTGTTTGGCCTTCTCCGGGCCGGCCCCCTTCCTCACCTTGCGCAAAAGTTCAGGGTGGTCTTTGAGATAGATAACATCCGTGTTCGGAGGGATTTCGTCCGGTGTGGGAATCCGGATTTTCAGGCGGCACGCGACACATTTGCCCGGGCGGCCAAACATGTCCTCGGAGACCTTCATCTTCTGGCCGCACACGCAATAAATCCGAAGCGGCGCAACTTCGCTGCTCGGCATACCCAGTCTCCCCAGCATTACCTTTCAAAAGACTGCCCTATGGTCTGCTTTTTTTCAAGTAATATCATGCGGTTACGCCGTTTGCCGCCGAAGCAGAATTAGCACTTCGGCGCCCGGCAGATTCGACTCCAAACGCCCATGTAGTTACGATGGCGTCATCCAGTACGAAGGAGTGTCACCATGCAACGCCCGACGCGGCGCGAGTTCACCACAATCTGCGCATTGGGAGGAGTATCGCTCGTCATGGCAACGAAATCAGTAGCGGCTACGCCCAGCCTGAAAATCGAACGCATCGAACTCTTTCCTGTCGTCTACCCGACGGTGATGCGGTTCAAGTTTTTCGAAAGTCCGGGCGGGGGCACCGGCCGCGCATCCGTCGTAATCAAAATCACCGCGAACGACGGCGCGGTCGGCTGGGGACAAAGCGTGCCCGTGCCGCGATGGAGCTACGAAACGCTCGAGTCGGCGGTCAGCACGATCGAGCGGTATCTGAAGCCGTTGCTCATCGGAATGGACCCCTTCGATTTCGAGGCTATCCATGCGACCATGAACCGTGAGGTCGCGAACTCGTTTTCGACCGGCGCACCAATCACGAAAGCGGGCATCGATCTCGCCCTGCACGACCTGATGGGAAGGGCACTGAACAAGAACGTCGCCGAATTGTGGGGACGCACGTTACCCGACGACCTCCTGCTCAGTTGGACGCTCAATCCGAAAGTGTTCGAGGACACCGAGTCGATCGTTGCCAAAGGACGGGAGCGCGGCTACACGAATTTCAATATCAAGGTCGCCCCGGACCTGTCGACGGACATTGCATTGTGCAAGAGAGTGAAGGAACTCGCGCCGGACGGCTTCCTCTGGGGCGACGCCAATGGCGGCTACGATCTGAAGACGGCCCTCGAAGCCGCGCCAAAACTCAAAGATGCGGGCATGGCCGTGTTCGAGCAACCCCTGCCATCGAATCGGTTAACAGGGTACCAGCAACTGAAAAAGCTGGGCGTACTGCCTATCATTCTGGATGAAGGCGTCGTCTCACCGACCGACCTCGAAGAATTCATTAAGCTCGGCTGTTGCGACGGCGTCGCATTAAAACCCGCGCGCTGCGGCGGACTCGTTTCCGCGCGCGCGCAAATTGAATTGCTCGACGCGCACAATCTCATGTTCCTCGGCAGCGGCCTCACCGATCCGGACATCGCGCTCGCGGCGTCGCTCATTCTCTACGGCGCATACGGTTTGCAGAAACCCGCCGCACTCAACGGCCCGCAGTTCATCGAAGAAACGATTTTGAAACAGCCATTCACAGTGACGGGCGGCCGAGTGGCGATTCCGAAGGGCCCAGGTTTGGGCGTCGAAGTGGACGAAGAAAAACTCAAAGAACTGTCCAGACGTTAGCCCGGATTTTTCACGCGAACCGCAACGACGTGTACTATCCGTTGCGTCACATGAAGTTCCATAGTTTCCGGTACAAGCTGTTCGCGTGAAAAATCCTCACGCCATACGCTCAAGGGTTTACTCGTGAGCGTTTCTCGCCGCACCGAATGTTTTTACGTCCACTTGCAACGTCGTGGGGCGGCGAGAAACGCGGGTTAGCCCGCCATCGCCCTTCGGGCAACGACGTCCAGGCGCTGCAGAAAGCGCGAACGGTCACTCTGCTGAAACGGCGCCGGGCCGCCGCCGATCGTGCCGTGCTCGCGCAGGTGGGCCAGAATCTCGCGCGTCGCGAGCGCCCCTCCAATCGACGCCTCCGTATGCTCGTGCCCCTTCGGCGTCAACACGAACGCGCCGCTCTTGATACACCGCGCCGCCAACGGTATGTCGTCCGCAATCACGATGTCATTCTTCGTCGCGCGTTCCGCGATCCAATCGTCGGCGGCGTCGATGGCGTTACCGACAACCACCAACTCGATATCGCCCGTCCGCGGCACAAACATCGGCGCGTTCGCCACGACCGTCACATGCAGACCGAGCCGCTCCGCGACGCGATACACTTCGTTCTTGACCGGGCACGCGTCCGCGTCAACGAATATCGTCGGCACGGTCACTCCGCAACTTTCGCGGCGACGTTTGCGCCCCAAGGCGTCGCGTCCAACTTGGGTTTGAATGTCTCCGCGAACCTCCGTTCCGGTTCCGTCATGGATTCAACGAGCGATTGCTTCGACAGGTCGAACCCGTTTCGCGTGTGAAACGTCCACGCCGCAGCGCCGCCCGCTTTCGCCTTGGTAACCGCGGTGATGACCGACTCGACGGTCAACCCGTCTTCGAGCAACGCCGGTTCCCCCATGTATATGGGTTTCGTGGTTGCGCCTCTCGCGCGCTTCACTAGAGCATCCATCGCATCGAACTGCCACGGATTGCGCGATTCGTGCCAGCCGACAATGTCCACGTTCACCTCGTTGCTCCGGCGCGCGACCTCCTCGGGTCCAATTTCGTTGGCCAGCGACGCCGTCACGAGCCGATGCGGATCGGCATTCTTTATCGCCGCGCGCAGGCGCCGCACCTCATCATCACTCAGGTGCGTGATACGTCCGTTGTATTCGTTTTGGATGTCGAGGAAAATGTGCCGGTAGTCGCGCAGCCCTCCCGCCACGTAGAATAGCGCGTGCTCGTAATCGTCGAGCCGCACCTGATTAACGGGTAGCAATCCTTGCGAAGTGCCGACTTGCTGCTCGGTCAAGTTCGAAAGCCCCAATACCGTTTCGTACGCAAACGACACGTCGACCAGCAGCCCATGTTGCGCCGCAAGTTCCAGGATTCGCTCCAGCGCGCTGAACCGCTCCAACCGGATTTGGCCCTTTCCGTTTAGGAGCGTGTCGCCGCCAAAAGCGATTTCGCGGCGAAAGTCCCACCAGTTCGGGAAAATGCGAATGCCATCGAATCCGTTTGCGCGAAGATAACGGAAGTCCGATTCGAGCGTCTCGTCCGATGCGCGCATGGCGTCAAAGTACGAAACAAACACAAGAAACCTTGGCTGGGAATCGACAGTAAAATGATCGCCGGATACCTCGAGTTCCGGCGTGATTACGCCCTCAGCCGCACCGTGACCCACCAGCGTGGCGAGGACGCAGATCGCGATTTGCTGCCGGCGTATGGCCACGCACACAGTCTACTTTCCTGCCTTTTCTTCCTGCTTGATGCGATTCCATGCCGCGATGGCGTCCTCCGGTGTCTGCGCCTTCGTCTCGCCGAACACATGGTCGTGCCGGCGGATCATCTTTTCGTGAATGCGCTCAAGCACCGAAGCCAGCGTGAACCGTCCCTCCGCTTCCGCCGCGGCAACCGACGCGAGCAACACGAACAGCACGTCCCCCATTTCCTCTTCGCTGTGCGTGTTGTCGCCTCGTTCCAGCGCCTCGATGAGTTCGTCGCCTTCCTGTATCGCGTACTTCGCGAAGGTGAGCGCCGTTTGTTCGCGGTCCCACGGGCACCCGTCCGGACCGCGGAGGTACCGCGCCAGGCTGATGAGCGCTTCGAACCAGTCCAACTCGTTTTCTGGCAAACGTTTCCAATGCGGATATTCCATGGCGCAGCGTACCTCTGCCTCAAGTTCCAGGCCGTTCCCGCCGATGAAGGATACGGCGTAGGAGGCCTGAGAATGACGGTACAGTGCTGCAAATGCAAACGGTTTCGCGTGGACGGCCAATGGTCGGCCCCGGCGGCGTCATTGCATCAAGGGGATGTCTCGCACACGTACTGCCCCGTTTGTGCCGACGAGACCTTTATCGAACTGTTTAGCGCGCAAGCCAGCCGCAGTACCGCGCACGAAGCGCTCTGCCTGCGCGAATTCCTCGGCCAACTCGCAATGACCGCATAACACGTGGAACCGTGCGCAAGAATGCGCCGCTCCGTTAAGCTGTGGCCAAGAGCATCCACAGCCCCGCATCATTTCCATAGATCCGTTCTAATCGCGGCGCGTCATCTCACTTCCCCAATAAACATCCGTGTGTCGTATTCGAAAGCCACTATCCCACCCCGTGCATGCGCGTCGAAGACCGCGCGCAGCCCGGCGACAAACTCGTTGCACCCGGCGCTGCCCTCCGCCGGCACATACGACGATGACATCGCCCTGCCGTAGAGTCCGTCCCAGTCAAAGCGCTGTTCGTTGTCGAATGTCGACTCCTCATATCCGCACGGACCGAAAAACGCGCGCAAGCGCTCCGCGTCGACGTTCCGGTGGTTTACCTTTTCGTAGTCGGTACCTTTCGATCGGAGCAATGCGTCATATTCGGCCAGAAACGGTGTTGAATCCACTTTGCGATCGTTCCAGACCAGCGCGACCATGCCTCCGGGTCGTAGAATCCGCCGGAACTCCGCGCGCGCGCGAACACCGTCAAACCAGTGAAACGCCTGCGCCGCGACAACCGCATCGACGGACGCGTCGTCAAGGCCCGTGGACTCCGCGCTTCCGTTGATACTGACGAACCCATTCTGTTTTCCAAGCATCCGCTCCGCGGCCGCGCGCATTTCCGGATTCGGTTCCACCGCGAATACGCGCAGCCCGCGCGCAAGCAACAGCTCCGAAAAGATGCCCGTGCCGGACCCGATATCCGCAACGGCGCTCCCACGCGACAACTTCGCCCGATCCAACAGATGCACAACCAAGCCGTCCGGATATCCCGGACGAAACTTGACGTAGTTTTCGACGCGGTCGGAGAATCGCTTGGTTACGTCCATTTGCCAATCGTACCAACTTCCGCCACGAAATCGACATCCTTGAACAGCGCTGGAAGCGGTCTCGACGTAAAAGGTAAGATACGCTTTTCCGCGTTGGGCGCGCGGGATTCAACACCAAATCTTTCCGATCGTGAAACCGCTGAATGAAAGGAGTCGTGAGTATGCGTGGTGGGATAGTGAAGAAGGCTGGCTGGGCCGCGGCAATCGCGCTCGTGGTCTGCGCGGCCGCAACGGCCGAACCCAAACTATTGCCCAAGGACGAAGCGGCCGCGGGCTGGATCAGTCTGTTCGACGGCGAAACGACCTTCGGCTGGACGTTAAGCGGCGACGCAAAATGGGCCGTCGACGGCGGTAACATCGTTTGCGCCGACGGCACCAACGGCGCGCTTACCACAACAAGCGAATTCGCCGACTTCAAGTTCACCGCGAAGGTGCGCCTTTCCGCCGAGGATATCGCAGGCATCGCCGTGCGCGCCGGCCTCGATGGTCACCCGAGCGAGAACGGTTCGGCAATGCTCGTTATCAGCGAGCCAAAGGACGGCGGCGCCGATTGGCATACCGTCGAGATCGATGCAAATGGCGCGAACCTTTCCGCGAAAGTCGATGGCAAGGACGCCGAGATTAAGGGGTCGCGTGGCCGCGGGCGTATCGCGTTCTTTTACTACGGACACGGCAACCACGGCCCCTGGGAACACCGCATCAAGCTCGAGATCGCCGAAGCGAAACTGCAACCGCTGAACCTCAAGCCAATCTTTAACGGCAAAGACCTCACGGGTTGGAAGGAAATCCCCGGCCGAAAATCGAAGTTCTCGGTCATTGACAGCGCGCTCAATATCAAAGACGGCAACGGCCAGATTGAAACGACCGAGTTGTTCAAGGATTTCGCGCTGCAACTCGACATCATCTCGAACGGCGACGCCCTGAATAGCGGCGTCTTCTTCCGCGGTCCCGTTGGCGTGTTCTGGAAGGGATACGAATCGCAGGTGCGCAACGAGTGGAAAGACAACGATCGGGCGAAACCAAACGACTTCGGCACCGGCGGAAACTACGGCAACCAGCCCGCGCGCTACGTCGTCTCGACCGACCGCGAATGGTTCACCAAGACCGTTGTCGTTACTGGAAATCACGCATCGGTCTGGATCAACGGCTACCAGGTCAGCGACTTCGCGGACAATCGGCCCATCCACCCGGAAAACGACGGCAAGAATGGGTACGTGCCCGGACCGGGCACCATCCATCTGCAAGGACACGACCCGACTACGGACCTCTCGTTCAAGAACATCAGGGCGAGCGAGTATCCCAACAACTGAACAAATATAACGCCGAGCTGTGGGAGACTTTGGGGTCGTAATCTAATACAGTTCGTGCGACGCGCGGAGCGGACCGATCGGTTCGCTCCGCGTTCTCGTTTTGTGGTGCCAAAAGCCGCTTATGGCCCCACACGCACAAGCGCCCGCATGTCGGCCAACCGCTTATCGCCGATGCCGGGAACATTGTTGAGATCGTCGACAGTTTGGAACGGCTGCTTCTTGCGGTACTGAATGATTGCGTCGGCCAGCTTCGGCCCAACCCCGGGCAACGTCTCCAGTTCTTCTGCGCTCGCCGAATTAACGTCGATCAGTTCCGAACCGGCCGTGGACGCCGTGCCCGTCTGCTGACTCGTACCGGACGGGGCCACGGACCCGCTTGACCGCGAACGCGCCGCGCTACGCCAACCCGAGATCGTGTACTCGGCGGGGTTCAGTGCAGCCGCGCTCTGCCCTGTCCGAATCACCAATCGTTTGCCATCCTCCACGCCTTCCCTGCCGGCGACCGGTATCACCAGCGCGGAACCGTCGATCAACTCTGCTGCCTTGTTGATGTCGCTTAAATCGCCGTAGCCCGTCGCGCCGCCTGCCGCCTCGATCGCGTCCTCGACGCGTTCAGTCTCGTCGAATTCGTAAACCCCCGGCGTCGTCACCGCGCCCGTTACTGAAACACTGATTCTTCGGACGGGATTGGCCTTCTCCGGCTCACGCGCTTCCACGGCGGACAGGACCGGCTGCTCGACCGGTTCTTCCCGCTTCTCCTGCGGCACCGGAATCTGGATTTCGCGTATCTCGACGGGCGCAGGCGCCTCACGTTGGGCGATGTAATACGCAATGCCGCCAACGCAAATCGCCGAGGCGCAACCGATCAATAGAATCTGTTCCCGCGACGTAAATACCCGATTGAGCATGGCCGATGCTTTCCCCTCCGCGCGCGGCGTAATTCTATATACAACTATCTCAAGAGGCAACAGTTCCATTCTTTCCCATACGCAGCATCTATTACGCGGAACGATGAATGCATACTATTAAGAGTCTATACATTGTGTATTAGATATCGTTTGACTAGCTATTAGCTGCAAGATACATAATACTTTGTCTATACATATGTTGACAGATGTATGATCGAAGTGGTATAAATCCTCCATGGTATCCGCCCCGACAACAAAACGCCCCCCAGCGTCTCCGCACCACGAACGATTCGTGGCCGCGTTTGAGATTGCTCTCGCGACTGCCCAAAAAGCCAATGCGCCGCTGGCAATGTCGCTTTTCGATATCGACCTCTTTGGCAAGTTAAATGAGGGCCAAGGACGCGATGGTGGGGACGCGGTCATAGACTGGATGGGACAGGCATTGGCGGACTCGATGGGCGAACGCGCGGAAATCGTTCGTTATGGGGGAGACGCCTTTGCGGCCATTCTCCCGGGTGTCGAAAAAGAGGAAGCCTTTCTACTGTCCGAGACGGCGCGTCGCGCACTGGAAGGCGAACGGATTGTTTACTCCCGCGATCAAGCGGTAAAATTCTCGCTTACCGTGAGTGCGGGTGTGGCGTCCTTTCCCGACGACGGCGCGGCGTGCGTGGATATCGTCCGAAAGGCAAGCGAGGCCCTTTACCGCGCGAAGGCGGGCGGGCGCAACAAGGTCTGTCTGGCGCGCGAAGAGCGCATGGTGACGAAGACAAGCCATTTCACCCAGGGCCAGTTGGCGGGCCTCTCGCGGCTCGCGAAACGGATGGGCGTCGGTGAGGCGGTCCTGCTGCGGGAAGCGCTCGATGACGTGCTGCGGAAGTACAACGCGTAAGGCAGGGACGTTTCGCCGAAATGTTTCAGAGGGTATTTAGAACAATTCGGGGGTTGGATTCGATATGAAGGCATCTATGAACAATTGGACCGTGCGTGCGTTTGTTGTGTTATGCGCGATTGGTGTCATTGTTGCCGGTTGCGCCAGCACGAAAAACGTCATGAACAAGGCCACGTTTGGGCTGATTGGCGGCAGCGAGCAGTCCGACGTCCAACAGGCCGACGCCGCGCAGGAAACCAAGGCCGAACGCAAAGCGCGCGAGAAGGAAGAGAAGCAACAGCGGGAAGCGGAAAAACGCGCCGCCAAAGAGGAAGAAAAGGCGCGCAAGGCTGCCGCGAAAGAGGAGAAACAGAGCGAAGACAGGCCCGGCCTGATGAGCCGCATGACCTTCGGCCTCGTCGGCGGCGATAAACAACCGGACGCCGACAAGCAGGCGGAAGCCGACGCGAAATCCGCTGAGAGGGAACGGGAGCGGCAAGAGAAACAAGCACGCGAGCAGGCAAAGCGCGATGCCAAGGCCGCCAAGCGCCAACAGGAACAGGAAGAAGAAACCCGCAAACGCGAAGAAAAACTCGCCGCCAAGGAGCAGAAGGAACAGGAGAAGGCGGCTGCGCGCGCCGAAAAGGACGAAGCAAAGGCAGGAGCGACGCGATCGGAAGATTCCGAAGGCACTGGTGAGAAACGTACGCTGATGAGCCGGATGACCTTCGGTCTTGTCGGCGGCAAGGAAGGCCGCGAGACAGACACGTCCGGTCAGTCCGGAACCACAACTTCGTCGACTGAATCCACTGCGACGACGCCTCCGCCGGCCGAAGGGCCAGCCAAAGAAGATGAGAAGGCCGCGAAGCGTGCGGAAAAAGAACAACGGGATGCCGAGAAACAGGCAAGGCGCGACGCAGAACGCGCCGAGAAGGAACAACAAGAACAAGCCAAGGCCGAAGCGAAACAAGCCGAAGAAGCGGCCTCGGACGACCAGCCCAAAGAGAAGCGGTCCCTGATGAGCCGCATGACCTTTGGTCTGGCGGGCGGCAAGAAGTCCGACGCGCCGGAAGCGCCTGCCGAATCGACGGACGCGGCGGCGCCCGCCGCCACGGAACAGCCGGCAATGGATACACCGGCGCCGGAAACTGACGCGCAACCGGAACCGGCGGAAGCCGAATCGGCGCCGGATGAAGAATCCACTGCCGGAGAGGAACCCAAGGAAAAGCGCACGCTGATGAGCCGCATGACCTTCGGTCTCGTCGGCGGCAAGAAACCCGGCGCGTCAGAAGCGCCGGACCAGACCGGCGCGTCAGACGCGGCTGGCGCGTCCACCGAACCCGCCGAACCCGCATTGCCGCCCGAGCAACTGGCGATGGCCGCCCCCACGGACGTGCAGTATGACGTGCAACCGGCATCGGACATGGACCCGGAAGCGCGCAAGCTGGCCAAAATGCCCTTCAAAACCGCCGTCGATCTCAGCACGAAATCGTCAACGGGTAAGGGACAGGCCACCGCAACGCGCGAGACGTACTCGAAGAACGGCTACGGCATCACCGACCTCGGCGACGTGCGCATCGCGGTGCAAGGCATGAAATTTGACGACGAATCCCGCGGCGGTGGCGTCATCATCTCGTCCGACGACCGCCTGCCCGCCGGCGGTAAGAGCGGCACCGGCAACAGCCTGTTCAACTACGAATACGCAAAGGGCGTCTCCGCCGTGCAGTTCGGTACCGTGAATTTCACCATCGCGAAAAGTGTTATCAGTATTGGCGGTAAGTCGGTGCCGATCGGCCAGGGAAAGAAGTTGGTCGTGGTTGATGGACAAGGAAATGTGATTGGCGCGTATGGTGTGGAATAGCGGTAGCGAATAATTAGAGGACACACCACGTTGATAAAATGGGTCGCATTATTACGCGCATATAGCATTGCGCAAGCGAAGCGCAGTCACCTTGTGTTTGCGCTGCTGGCGTGCCTTGTACTTGTGACGAGTTGCACACCGAAGTCGATCCTGTATCAAGTTGTGGAGTTTATCGCGCTCTCCGATGTGTTGAAAGATGCCAATACCCGAGTCGAAATGTTCAAGCGCCCTAAGTCGTCCAAGGGAAGTTCTGGAGGAGAACTGACTTCTCTCGCTGAGTTTGGAATACCAGAAGTTATACCCAGATTGGCCGGACTCAAAACGGCGCGTGTATCGGCCGGACCGGTGACTGTCGAGCACATACACACCGAGACATACAGTTGGAGTTGGTGCATGAGCGTCTGGGCATTCGAAAACGATTCGGACCATGAAATAGAGATCGATACCGGTCAATGCATCATGCTTAGTCTGGATCAAGGAAGCGATCCGGTTAGGCCGTATGAAGTGACGCAAAGGCTCGATGGTAAGACCGAAACGGTTAAGATAACCGACGGAAATCCGATGGACGTTAAGGTAATTGACGGGGATGTGCTGCTGTTCCAGGAGAAGCAACCGGGTCCGAGCGATGCAACGGCATGGCCGGTTCTTACGATTCCGCCGAAGAGCAAGACCGCCGTGGTTTTCTCGTATCAGTCTTGGCGCGCGAAGAAGGTCTTGATGGATATCGTGCTTAATGAAGCAGGCAATGAGCAGAAGTATCATTACCAGTTCAAATTGTCGAAGTAGCGAAGAAACAGCGCATACGGTGCCTAATAGATAGAGGTTGGTTGTAGTTATGCCGAAGAACATCTACGAAAAAATATGGGACGCACACCTGGTCTTGGAAGAGCCGGGGAAGGACGCGATTCTTTACATCGATCGGCATTACGTGCATGAGGTGACGTCGCCACAGGCGTTCGAGGGATTGCGGCTGGCGGGGCGCACGGTGCGGCGGCCGGAGCTGACCTTCGCGACGATGGATCACAACATCCCGACGACGGACCGCTCGCAGCCGATCCGCGACGAGATGTCGCGCTTGCAGGTTGAGACGTTGAAGAACAACTGCGACGAGTTCAGTATCGCGTGCTTCGACATGAAGGACCGGCGCAACGGGATTGTCCACGTGATTGGCCCGGAACTGGGTCTGACGCAGCCGGGGTTCACGATCGTGTGCGGCGATTCGCATACGTCCACGCACGGCGCGTTCGGCGCGCTTGCGTTCGGCATCGGCACAAGCGAGGTCGAGCACGTGCTCGCGACGCAGACGCTGCTGCAGAAGAAGTCGAAGACGATGGAAGTGCGTGTGAACGGTGTGCTGCCGAACGGCATAACGGCAAAAGACGTCATCCTCGCGATCATCGGCAAGATAGGCACGGCGGGCGGCACGGGCTACGTGATCGAATACACCGGCGACGTGATTCGCTCGTTGAGCATGGAAGGCCGGATGACGGTGTGCAACATGTCAATCGAAGGCGGCGCGCGCGCCGGGCTTATTTCGCCGGACGAGAAAACGTTCGCGTACCTGAAAGGGCGCGAGTACTTGAATGGCCGGCCGCATGAAAAGCTGGTCGAGAAATGGGCGCAATGGGCGTCCGATCCCGGATGCGCATACGACACAGTCATCGAACTGCACGCCAAAGACATCGAGCCGCAGGTCACGTGGGGCACATCGCCGGGTATGGTCGCGGGTGTGTCCGGCAAGACGCCGGTGTTGCACGAGATTAACGACGCGAACACGCGCCTGTCCGCTGAGAAGGCCCTTCAATACATGGGCCTCGATGAAGGCGTGCCGCTGACGGCGGTGACGATTAACAAGATGTTTTTCGGTTCGTGCACGAACGGGCGCTTGGAGGATCTGCGCGCGGCGGCGAAGGTGGTGAAGGGCTACAAGGTCGCGCCCAGCATCGATCAGGCGCTGGTCGTGCCCGGTTCGCATCAGGTGAAGGAAGAGGCAGAGAAGGAAGGCCTCGACCAGGTGTTCAAGGAAGCGGGATTCGAGTGGCGCGAGGCAGGCTGTTCGATGTGCCTCGCGATGAACGACGACCGATTGAACCCCGGCGACCGTTGCGCGTCTACGTCGAACCGCAACTTCGAAGGTAGACAGGGCAAGGGCGGGCGCACGCATCTGGTCAGTCCCGCCATGGCCGTCGCGGCGGCGATCACAGGGCATTTTGTTGACATTCGGAATTGGAAATATAACTAAGAAATTCTACACAGAAGACACCAATATCCTATCGACGGTGGAGAATGCGATGAACGTACGCAGAGCAATGGGCGCGTTGATTGGCGTCTTTTCCGGGCTGGTATTGGCAATCGTTGCAACTGGACCATGGCAAATATTGCCAGATCGGACGGAGCCGAAGTTACTCTACATACTTGCCGCAGTGCTCGTCGTTTTTGGCGGGAATCGATTACCCGATCTTGCGAGATCTATCTGGGAAGCGATTTATAATAACGTGCATGGCGATTCCGGCGGTTTTGGACCGCCAGGCGTGCCGGTTGAATCCGCGTTGTGTGTTCCGGTTCCGCCCAAGAGAGAAGCGCCGGACCCGCCGCTGCCGCCGTTGTAGGCGGGAGGCCATCAATGCCCAAAAACATTCAGCATATAGAACGAAATGGTCGAACGTGGACGATTCAACAAGTCTCATGGGACGAAATGGAAGAGGAAGACTTCCGTTATTGGTACTCCATGAGCCCGGACGATCGGCTCAAGGCAACAGAAGAAGCACTGGAAGTTTGCCTTAGAATTCGAGGGATGAATGGCATTCCGCGACTACGAAGAGTTCATCGCATCGTTAAACGCAAACGGCGTTCGGTATCTCATCGTGGGAGCGCACGCGCTGGCAAAGCACGTTCGTCCACGCGCAACAGAAGACCTTGATATTTGGATTGACCGCACCGAACCGAATGCACGAAAAGTTTTGGCGGCGCTGAGGCAATTCTACAAAGGAGTGGACGTATCGTATCCGGTTGAGAAGTTCATGGATCCGGAGAATATCCTGCGTTTAGGCTTCCGGCCGCGTTGTATCGAAGTATTCACCGATCTCGTAAGCCAATTGACGTTTAGACAAGCTTGGCGCAACCGAGTCGTCGGAAAACTAGATTCCGTGAACGCCAATTTCGTTGGACTTGAAGATTTGATTCAGTTGAAGACGGACAGCGGAAGGCCCCAGGACCTGGTGGACGTAGAGAAGCTTAATCGAGCACTTCGGGAAGTAAAGAAGAGCGAGAAAAGGAAATGACGCGCGAACAATTGCTGCAGCGTGTGAAGGACGCCGTGCTTGCCTTCGATGCGCATGCGAAGGTGGTCTTGTACGGCAGCCGCGCACGGGGCAATGCGGAGCCCGACTCGGATTGGGATTTCCTCGTTTTGTTGAGTGTTCCAGTGGACTGGCGGGTGAAGCGCGAGTTGCGGTGGCGCTTGTACGAACTTGAGCTAGAAGTGGGCGAAGTCATATCGACCGTGATCCATAACGAAAATGATTGGAACGACCCGCTTCGGCGCGCGATGCCGTTCCATGAGAACGTAACGCGGGAAGGCATCGCGATTTGACTGCCGAGAAGAAGGCCATTATCGAGTACCGGCTTGAGCGTGCACACGCGACGCTCGACGAAGCGCGTGTGCTCGTGGAGAACAAGAGTTGGGCAGGTTGTTTGAACCGTACTTACTATGCGTGCTTCTACGCGGTGAATGCTTTGCTGTTAGCGCACGGGCTTTCGTCCGCGAAGCACTCCGGCGTTCGCTCTTTGTTCAACAGAGATTTTGTCAATACGGGCATAGTGCCGAGAGAATGTGGCGCGCTTTACAACCATCTTTCTGCAAATCGTATGGATAGCGACTACGAAGATTTAATTGTGGTCGATTAAGAGAACGTAACAACAACCTTCCAGTCGGCGGCCGGGTTTCTTGAAGAGATTGAAAGGCTGACGCGACAAACGCTGGAAGCAGAATGAATCGGAGATAAGAGAATGCAGTCGCTTGTGAAATTAACCGGAATTGTCGCGCCGCTGGAGGCGCTGAACGTGGATACGGACCAGATCATTCCGAAGCAGTTTTTGAAGCGCATCGGACGGACGGGGTTTGACGACGCGCTGTTTTTCGATTGGCGGTTCAATGCGGACGGTTCATTGAATCCCGGCTTCGAGATGAACGCGCCGCGGTACAAGGGCGCGAGCATCTTGCTGGCGAAAGACAACTTCGGGTGCGGGTCGTCGCGCGAGCACGCGCCATGGGCGCTGCTCGACTATGGTATCCGTTGCATCCTGGCGCCGTCGTTCGCGGACATCTTCTACAACAATTGTTTCAACAACGGCATGCTGCCAATCCGGTTGCCGGAAGCGACGATCGAGCAGTTGTTCAAGGACGTGCGCGCCACGGAGGGATACCAACTCACGATCGATCTACCTAACAATAGGATCGTGACGCCGGACGGGGCGACGATTGCGTTTGAACTCGACGCGTTCAAGAAGGAATGCCTGTTGAACGGATGGGACACCGTCGGCCTCACGCTGCGCCACGAAGACAAAATCGCGGCGTATGAGAAGGAGCACGCGATCGCGTGAGCAACGCGCCGTCGAACCGCGCCGTTCTCGGCGTCGATCACGTCCAGATCACCATCCCAAAAGGTATGGAGGCGGATGGCATCGCGTTCTATTGCGGTATCCTGGGTTTGCCGCAAATTGAAAAGCCCGACGCGTTGAAGCCACGCGGCGGCTTCTGGCTCCGGGTTGGCGACCGGCAAGTTCACGTGGGGACAGAAAACGGCGTCGACCGTAGGGCGACCAAGGCGCACGTCGCCTATCGCGTCAGCAATCTGGATTACTGGCGAGAATACCTACCGAAGCACGGCGTCACGGTCGAGGAACAGGTTCCGATTCCCGGATGCAGGCGCTTCGAGTTTCGCGATCCGTTCGGGAACCGCGTTGAACTCATGCAACCCGAAGGTGCGTGTTCCACCCCATAGCGCCTGATCACGACTGAAGCGCGTGTTCCGCCATCATCGTCACGCGGAACGGAAACAACTCGCCCGTCATGATTCCCTGCCAGACGGCCGGGTCCTTGTTCATGATGTCGCGCGCAACGGGTTCCGACGGCGCTTCGATGACGCACAACGCGAACGCGCGCTCGTCCTCCAGCGTCGTGTGCCCCGCCAAAAGGACAATGCCGCGCCGGTTGAGTTCCTCCTGGTAGCGGAAGTGTTCCTCAATGACGGCTTCTTCCGCCGGTGTGGGACGGTGGAGCGCGATTTCCGCGCGGGCAGGCTTCAGTACATACACATACTGCATAGCAGCATCCCCCCAGACGCGTTACGCCACAATTGTACCATGCGCCGCCTGCTACTGGGGAGTCGTACCGGCCGTCGGCAGCAGACTGAAACGCTTCTGCCACAACGCTTCCGAATCGACCGGAAGCCAGTTATTTGCGCCCGGCGTTTTCGAGTTGCACCGCGCCAGGACGATAGTAACTTCGCCGTCATACAGAATCCCCGGCAGTTGCGTTTCGCACGTCAACGTGCCTATCCACTTTGGCTCGACCGTCCAAATGAAATGTGTCGTCGCCTGCTTCGGCGCGGCCTCGCCGGACTGCCCACTGCTCGTCGTGCACTGGATGCCGAGCAGTGCCGATTGATCGCCCGAGTTCTCCGCGTCCACCTCGATGCGTACCTGCTGCTGTTCCGGGTTCGGTACGCGCAAAGCGGTTACACGCAGCGTGCCGGACTTGTCCGCGATGCCGGACAATACCTCGTCAATAGGCGAAAATTGAGGAACAACATAGGGCCGAAAAAACGTCTGCATGCCAGCAAGCGCGACGATCAGCGCGCTGCACGTGACCCAAATCATCGGATAGCGCTTGTCCTTGGTTTTGACCCAAAGAATATATGCGGGAACGAAGGTGAGCGCACTCACGCATAGGATGAGTAGCGCAAAAAACGTAAGCAGTACAAGCAGGAGTCCGGGCGAGTACATCTCTACGGCTCGCTACTTGCTCAGCGCGGCGACTCCGCCCGCGGTGGCGAGGTTTGCGCAGGCATCGTCGAGAAGGGCTTCGGTTTGTTCCCAGCCGATGCACGAATCGGTAATGGACACGCCATATCTCAACGCGGACGGATCGCTGCCAAGCGGCTGGCTGCCCTCATTGAGGTTGCTCTCGATCATGAGACCGAGGATGTCGCCGTTTCCGTCGATGCGCTGCTGCACGACATCACGCATTACAGCGGGTTGGTTTCGATAATCCTTGTTCGAATTCGCATGGCTGCAATCCACAAGGATGTGCGGCTCGAGGTTCCGTTTCACCAGCATTGCGCGCGCCTCGGCGATGTGTTCGGGGCTGTAATTCGGACCGGAACGCCCGCCGCGCAGAATGAGTTGCCCATCCGGGTTACCCTTCGTGTTGACGATACATGTCTGCCCGTCGGCATCGATGCCCAGAAAAGCGTGCGGATGCCGCGCCGCTTCCATCGCGTCGATCGCGACCTGCAGGTTTCCATCCGTACCGTTCTTGAAGCCCACCGGCATCGAAAGACCGCTGGCCATCTGCCGGTGCGTTTGCGATTCCGTCGTGCGCGCGCCGAGCGATGCCCATGTCACTAGGTCCGCAGTGTATTGGGGCGTAATAGGGTCGAGCATTTCGGTGGCGCACGGCATGCCCATCTCGTTGATGCGCAACAGGATCTCCCGCGCCTTGTGGATGCCCGCGCTCACGTCGAATGTGCCGTCAAGATGGGGATCGTTGATGAGGCCCTTCCACCCGATTGTCGTGCGCGGCTTCTCGAAGTACACGCGCATCACAACAAGAATGCGTTCGCTGACGCGCTTCGCCACGGCCGCCAAGCGCATCGCGTACTCGATCGCGGCCTGCTCGTTGTGAATCGAACACGGTCCCACGACCGCCAACAGCCGCGTGTCTTCCCTCCGATGGATCGCGCGAATGGCCTCGCGCCCGCTCACAACGGTGTCGCACGCCTTCTCCGTCAGCGGCAGAAACTCCTTCATCTCCCGCGGCGAAATCAGGGGGGTCAGGTACCGTACATTGATGTCCTGTGTCCGTTCCATCTTGAATCCTTTTGTAAACCGTTATTATGCCATAACTTGGCGCTTTCGCTCAATTTCTGCGTGAATCCGGCTAGCCGTGCTGCCGTCGGTGCCGAGATTCACGAAATGCACAAAGGTGGTATAGTGTCGCGGGCACTGGACCGTATCTTGGAGTTTGTAATGCTGTTGTCGCGCCGTCTTGGCGTTTATGCGGGTTCCATCCTGGCTTTGATCACTCCCCCCTGTGCGCATGCCGGTCTCGGGTTCACTCCGCCGCTTCCAATCGAACTTGCGGACGACCGAGCCGACGGCGGTCCCCGGCTGGAGTACAGTCCGACCGGCACGTGGATCGCCTCCTGGCACAAGGGCGACCTCGCCGTCGAAACCGATGTGGTTCTTTCCCGATCCACGGACAACGGCGCAACCTGGTCTGAACCGCTTGCGCCGAACGCGAATCCCGATTCCGACTCGGTTGCGGATTACAGTATCCGCGTCGCCACGGATGGCGCTGGAAACTGGGTCGCCATTTGGGTGGTTGACCTCGGATTCGCGAACAACATCGCCGACGCATCCATTATGGTGTCCCGCTCGTCCGACGACGGCGTGACGTGGACCGCCCCCGCCGTGCTCAGCGCCAAGGCGGACATCTATTCGACCTTCGCATTGCTGTTCGCCGCGGGCACGCCCCTCCCCTGGCTCTCGACCGACAGAGCAGGCAACTGGCTTGCGACGTGGCGCGCTTCTGTTCCTGTGAGCGCGAGTGGCGACATCGACATCCTCGCATCCGTCTCGACGGACAACGGCGCGACGTGGAGCAATCCGGTTTCGGTCAGTCCCGCCGGAGACGATCAAGACGATGGCGGCCCGCGCGTCGCCAGCGTGGGCGTCGGAAAGTGGATGATCGTGTGGAATTATTGGGGCTTCCTTGTTTCCGAGGGGCTGGTCGCCGCGCGCTCGAACGACAACGGCGCAACCTGGGGCGCTCCGAAAACGATTATCGAGTACGACAACGCCGACGACGTCCGCCACAGCATTTCCCGCATCGAGACAGACGGCGACGGAACGTGGCTCGGAATCGGCGATTACACCTCGTGGGACTTCAGCGGCACTTTTCCGGTCAACACCACCGACAGCGACCTGTTCATCATCCGCTCGGAAGACAACGGAAAGACATGGACAGTTCCCAAGGCGCTTAATCCCGACGCGGCAATCGATACGCGCAACGACGCGTTACCCGTCCTCACGACCGACCAAAACGGCAATTGGCTCGCCGCGTGGACGTCCGGCGAACCCGCCAAAGCGGAACCGGACTCGGACATCACCGCGTGCTTCTCTACCGACAATGGGGAGACTTGGACTCCCGTCGTCGCGCTCAACACCAACGCGCACAAGGACAGCGTGAACGACGCGTTTCCCGGTATCAAAACAGACGGGAACGGCAATTGGGTCGCGGTTTGGCTGTCCAACTACGTTTTGCCGGGCGAACCCGGCGAAGAGAATTCGGACATCTACTTCGCGACAAGCACGCTCACCATCGGCGACAATATTATCGTGCTCTCACCCAATGGCGGCGAGCGGTACAACGCCGGCGACAACGTCCCCATCCATTGGCTCTCGATCGGGAACACCGGCGGCGCTGTCCACATTAACCTCGTTCAAGACGGCAAATCGGTCGCGAAAATAAAACGTAACGCCCTGAACGACGGATTGTACCGGTGGAACATTCCGTCAACTATCGACCCCGGCAAGGGTTACAAAATCAAGATCAAGTCGGTCGACACTCCATCGATGAAAGACTCGAGCGACAGTCGTTTCCGGGTAGACGCGCCCGAGTAGCTGCAAAAAGTACGGAACCCGCAACGCTATCCTATTGACGCGCCGCACCCACAATGCTATAAGGTACCCGCTGTCTTGGTGCGCGGCGGTTCATGCGGGGTTCGCGGATTCTCTTGGGGGGAGGTCAGCATGCTCGGTCGGCCCCGCAACGTGCACGTCCTTGTGCTCATCCCATTCGTCACATTCGGAGGATTCCCGCAACAGGCTCTCGCCGTGCTCGGTTTCTCCGAACCCGTGGCGCTCAACTCGACCGCTGGCGGCGATGGCACTGCCGCCGACAACACACCCGATATCGCATCCGACGGGAACGGGAATTGGGTCGCGGTGTGGAGTTCATTTAATTCGCTCGGCAACACAATCGGAACCGATTCGGATATTTTGGTGAGCACGTCAACCGACAACGGCTCGACTTGGTCCGCGACAGAGCCATTGAACTCGAACGCAGCCGATGACGCCGGCAGCGACAGCAATCCCGTTGTCGCAACCAATGGGGCCGGCGTGTGGATCGCAACCTGGGTGACAACGGACAGCTTTGAAGACACGATAGGCACCGACGGGAATATTCTATTCTCGCGTTCCCTGGACAACGGCGCCACCTGGAGCGAGGTCGAGTTCCTCAATTCGAACGCAGACTCCGACACCGGCGCGGACGCCATGCCGTGCATCGCAAACGATGGTGGCTTGAACTGGATCATTGCCTGGCATTCAAACGATACCCTGGGCAACACCGTCGGACCGGACAACGACATCCTCTTCTCGCGATCGTCCGACGGCGGCGTGACGTGGACAAACGTCGCCACGCTGAATTCCAACGCGGGTACGGACATCGGGCTCGACGCGAACGTAAGCGTCGCGACCGACAAGGCCGGCAATTGGATTGCCGTGTGGGAAACGAACGATCCCTTCGGCAACACTGTCGGCACCGACTACGACATCTTTTTCGCACGCTCGAGCAATAACGGCCAAACATGGAGCGCGATGGCGCCGCTGAACTCAAACGCGGCCGGCGATACGGGTAACGACCGGTCCCCGCGCGTCGCCGCCGACACGGCGGGAAACTGCGTCGCCGTGTGGCACTCGAACGACACACTCGGCGGAACCGTGGGCTCGGACAACGACATCTTTACCACGTCGTCGAGCGACAGCGGCGCGACCTGGGAGCCCGTCAAAGCGCTCAACCCGAACGCGGATGCCGACACCGTCGCCGACCTGAATGCAAGTGTAGTAAGCGATAATGCAGGCAACTGGCTTGTCGTGTGGCACGGACTACAAACCGCGCGCGGCGGCGATTACGATGTCTTCGCGTCGGCGTCATCGAATGATGGAGCGGCGTGGAGCGAAGTAGCGGTGCTCTACCAGGGCGCGGAAGCGGACATTGGAAACGACCGCTTTGCGCGCACCGCGACCGACGGCGCGGGCAATTGGGCCGTGGTTTGGGAGTCGACCAACTCCCTGGGCAACACCATCGGCGCGGACAACGACATCCTCATTTCGATTAGCGACGCCGTCTCCGTAAATGGCCTTACCCTGCTCGCGCCCAATGGCGGCGAACGATGGAAGCACGATACGAAGCGGAAGATCCTGTGGTCGACGACGGGAAACGTCGGCGAGCGGGTCCAACTCATTCTCCTCCGCAATGGACTCTTCGTGTCCCAAATCAAGGCAAAGACCAAGAACGACGGAAAACTGAACTGGCTGGTTCCCGCCAACGCCGCCCCGGGTAGTGGATACCAGATACGCATCGTCTCGAAGGACGACCCAAACATCTCCGACGAGAGCGACGCATCCTTCCGGATCAAATCCGCCGAATAGTTCCCGACAAGTACATCAATATAGACCATAGACACGACTCCGTCTGTGGCACAAATTGCGGGATTGTGTGTTAAACTCCCGGTGCGCCTTTCCCAAGGGGTTGGGGTGCGGCTGCAAGCTTCGCCGGGATGCACGGCAATCTGGTTGTAATCCGTAGTGCAACAAAGGAGTGGATATCCATGTGTCGTCGTTTCTCGCATTCTCAATGTGTGCTTTGGTGCCTGATAGTGATAGCCTTTTGCCCACCCGGCACACCCGCCTTCGCCGATTCCTCGTTTGGCGACCCCGCCCCGGTGAACACGAACGCCGACTCCGACGTTGAACTGGACGGAAACCCGTCCGTGGCGAGCGACGGCGCGGGCAACCTCGTCACTGTGTGGACGTCAGTCAACCTGCAGGATAACGGCATCGGAAACGATGGCGACATCTTTGCGGCGTACTCATCCGACGGCGGCGCGAATTGGAGCGACCCCATCGCCATTACCACGGACGATGCGGCCGACCAAGGCCCCGCTGTTGCAACCGACGGAGCGGGCAACTGGGTCGTCGCCTGGTCATCGGACAATGACCTGGGCGGAGTCATCGGAATCGACTACGATATTCTCTTTTCGCGATCGACTGATAACGGCCAGACGTGGTCCGCGCCCACGTTCCTGAACTCGCTCGCTCCAACCAGCAACGCGGGTGACTTCGATATCACCGTTGTAGCAGGCGGTCCCGACTTGTTCATCGCGGCGTGGAGTTCCAACGCAAATGTAGGCACAGGCACCGACAACGAAATTCACTACTCCCGCTCAAAAAACGGCGGCGGCTCGTGGAGCGACGAAGCTGCGCTCAATCCCGATGCCAGTTCCGACGCTACGAAATACGACCAAATGCCGGCCCTCGCATCGGATGGCGCCGGCAACTGGGTCGCGCTTTGGCTTGGCGATGGGCAGGACTCCATCTACGACGTGCTTTCGGCGCGTTCGACAAACGACGGCAAGTCATGGAAAAACCAGACAACTGCCGGTTCCGGCTCGGGCAAACCAAGTATCACCACTGACGAACTCGGAAACTGGGCCGCCGTGTGGCACCTGCTTGATCCGGCAAAAGGGCTCGCCGACGACGACAACGACATTGTCGTCGCGCGCTCCACGGACAACGGCGATTCGTGGTCTACACCGGACTTCGTCAACTCCGAAGCCGATTCCGACGCGCACAACGACTACAAGCCATCCATCGCGACGGACGCGAACGGCAGATGGATTGCCGTATGGGCATCGACGAATCCCTTGAACGGCGACCCCGCCGCAGACTTCGATATCCACACCGCCCGTTCCACGGACAACGGCGCGACCTGGACCAATACCAAGCAACTGCACAACAACGCGGCGACCGACCTCGGCTCTGACACCAACCCCGTTATCGTGAATAAGGGTGACGACGACTGGTTTGTCGGCTGGGAGTCGTACGAACCGTTCACCGATCTCGGCAGTGACGCGGACATCCTATCCGTACGCGCGTTCCCGTCCACCTACACCATTACAAACCCGAACGGCGGCGAAGAATGGAAGATCGGTAAGAAAGGCACCATCCAGTGGGATTCGTCGGAGAGCCTCGGCAAGGTGAAACTCATCCTGCTGAAGGGTGGCGTCGAGATCACGACCATCAAGAGCAAGACCAAGGATAAGGGCGAATTCAAGTGGGAAGTTCCCGCCGGAGTCGGCACGGGCAACAACTTCCGCGTCCGCATCGAGCAAAAAAACGATAGCAACAACGCAGACGAAAGTGATGCCAATTTCACTATCAAATCTGGCAAGTCAGCGAAATAGCGCGCTCATGCCACGAAGGAGTCCCAAAACTATGAAGGTACTATCCGGAAGGTTTCGGACATTATGTCTGATATCCGGCATTTGTGCGCTCCTCGCGCCGCACGCTATCGCCGCGTTCGGTTTCTCTCCTTCTGCGCCGCTCAATTCCGACGCCGCAACCGACGACAATGCCGCCGACGAGGAGGTGTCGATTGCCGCTGACGGTAGCGGCACGTGGATTGCCGTTTGGAATTCGAATCACACGCTGGGCGGCACAATCGATGACCTTTACCACATCTTCTTCGCGCGCTCGACGGACAACGGCGCCAACTGGAGCGACAATGCACTGCTCAACAGTGCGGATGGCGGCGCCCGAGTCGTCGGTTTTCAACCGCGGGTCGCCGGCGATGGCAAAGGCAACTGGGTGTGCGTGTGGTACGCCGGTAAGAACATTGCAGGCAACGGAACGGACAACGATATTTTTGCCGCCTATTCGACGGATGACGGACAGACCTGGTCCGATACCGTCATTGTCAACTCGAACGCGACGACCGACGGCAGTTCCAAAGACGAATACGTGTCCGTTGTCACGGACGGCAAGGGGCATTGGACTTGCGTTTGGCATTCCAACAACGATCTCGGCACGGACGAAATCGGTGATTACGACATCCTGACGTCCCGATCGTCCGACAACGGCGCGACATGGAGTGCTGTGCAGGCGCTCAACAGCGACGCCGCGACGGATACCACGTACGACCAGGATCCACGCATCGAAACCGATCGTGCAGGGACATGGATCGCCGTCTGGGAATCCGAAAACGAACTAGATGACAAGGTCGGCGGTGACGGCGACCTGCTCTACGCCATTTCCACGAACAATGGCCAGACGTGGACCGAAAACGCGGCCTTAAACGCCGATGCCGCAGTCGACTTTGGATACGAAACGTTCCCATCCATCGCAACCGACCGGCTCGGCAATTGGGTCGTCGTTTGGGAAGGCAACATTACGATCGGCGGTATGGCGAGTTCGGACTACGAGGCCATGTCCGCCTACTCAACCGATAATGGCGCCACGTGGTCCATGCCAACCGCCATCAATAACGACGCCCTCACTGACGACAACTACGACAGCGAGCCGAAAGTGCAAACCGACGGTTTCGGGACATGGATCGCTGTGTGGCGCAAGGACGGCGATGATGAAAGCCCCTTTGGAGACGACCAGGATATCGTTGCGTCCAAATCTACCGACAACGGCAAGACCTGGACTGACTTCGACGCGCTGAATGCGAGTATGACAACCGACACCGGTGGCGACGTCTTCAGCGTTCTGGATACCGACCGCGACGGTCATTGGATCGCGGCATGGCGCTCCAACGACTCCTTGGGCGATACGATCGGCACCGATTCCGACATTCTCACGGCCAACCTCACCATTGATGTCCCAACGATTATGGTCACCAAACCCAACGGCGGCGAAAGGTGGAATATCGGCGACAAAGAAACCGTCGAGTGGGAATCCACCGGCGACGCCGGCAACAAGGTCGTCATCGAGTTGCTCAAGGGATCGAACGTCGTCGAGACGATCGACAACAGCACGAAAAACGACGGCAAACAAAAGTGGACCGTGCCAAAATCGGTCGACACGGGCAACGGCTACAAGGTCCGCGTCTACTCGAAATCCAACTCGAATATCTCCGACGAAAGCGACGACAAATTCAAGATAAAATGACCGAAAAGCGCGGCAGGCGCGCCTCGCGCCCAAGATTGGGTCCGGGGCGCGCCTACATGCGACAACTACTGGTATCCGAAATTCGGCAGTCCAGTGCTCACGGTCCAGCGAAGACGTTCTGCTCGATATACGGCAGCAACAGCATCGGCGCGGAGGGATCCGACGGATCGACCTGCAAGGTCGCCAGTACCGAGCGAAATTCCGGCATTCGAATGTCCTGGACGGCAGGCAGCTTCAACTGGATGATGATCCCGAGCATCGCCATATTGCCCACTGGTTCCCCGATTATCTCGCGTCCCGCGCCGTCGTCGAAGACGATTTCCGTGTCAGTTATCGCAATGTCGAAGAACACATCAAAAAAGGAGCTTGCCTTGGCCGAGGCCGTGGTTGGGGCCTCGTAGTTCTTTCTAAAGAGCACCTTGCCGTCTCCGCCAACGATCGTGACGCGCGCCGCTGCCCGCTGCACGGCAGGAAGCAGCAACATCGACGATGCGGTGTCACCGGTCATCAATGTGATCGGGCCGTTGCTGATGACACGAACGCTTCCATCCCCAAATGCCGCCTCTGTTCGCTGGCCCGGCCAGAACAGCGGCAGCGCCGATGCCGCAACAACGACGCAAACCCCAAATCCCAGACTACTTCGCTTTGCGTACCCTGCCATGTTCACGTCCTCCCTAAGTTCACCCTTGCGGTTGCGCGTCACACCGCGCGGAAATCGAAAAACCTCGCATTGGCAATCGATACGAATTCCACCAGCAGACTACTTACCGACTCGAAGATTAGACATTTCTTGCGTAGATTCGTTACCCGGTTACAGCAGACCGGTTAAATCGCTCAACACGCCCAATTCGTACGAGAGGACTTGAAACGAGTAGTAGACCGTAAAAACAGTGTACACCAGTATTCCCGCTGTGTACGCGAATTTCATCGCTCGGTTCATTCTCGCCGAATACCAAACCAACGGAAGGGCGAAGGGGCCCAATACGAACAGGGCCAGGATCGCAACCCAGACCGGGTCGTGATACCAGGCGAGGCCGAGTTTCTGACGGTTTCCGCAATAGGGGCAGTACGCGAACGCAGGATCGATGTGCCGCCCGCATTTTCGGCATAGCGCGATTCTTGGCCTCGCCGCAGCCGATGGGACCGGGGGCGGTGAACTCCCGGTACTGGTGTTACCGTCCAAATTGGGTTTCCTCGAACGCCGGTGGTCTCGCGCACATTCTCGACACGCCGCAGTTCGTGTTCAAATGTTCGTGCGATCCGCCCGAAATATGACAAGGTCTTGTGTCCTTCAAACCCAGTGCGCTACACTCGCGGCGACGGAGGGAACACACGATGAAGAAGGCACTCGCCGTTGTTACGCTGGGGTTAATCGTTATGCCGGGTTGTGCTCGCCATGTGGGCCGCGTGCCCCACGGCGCCATTGCGGTCATCGGCCACCGCGGCGCCGCTGCCTATGCGCCGGAAAACACCATGGCCTCGTTCATGAAGGCGGAGGAGGCGAACGCCGACTGGTTCGAGCTTGACGTCCGCCTGTCGAACGACGGCGAAGTCGTCGTCATGCACGACGAAACCGTGAACCGCACCACGAACGGCACGGGCTATGTCCGCGACCTGAAACTCTACGATCTGAAACAACTCGACGCCGGCGCGTGGAAAGCGCCTGAGTTCGCGGGCGAACGGATTCCCACGCTCGGGCAATGCCTCGACTACGCAAAGTACAAAATCGGCGTCTACGTCGAAATCAAGAGCTGCGACGACGACTCGGAACTCCTCGCGAACGTGCTGCAACGCGCTGAAGGGTTGAAGGAGGCCGACGACGCATTCTACCGCGACCTTATCGAAATGGCGGAAAAGGACGAGACGCAAAATCTCGTCCTCGCGCGCAAGGTCATCAATCTCGTGCGGCGAAAGATCATGCGCAAGCACGTGACTATTCAATCGTTCTCGCCGCTCGTGTGCGGCTTTGTCCGCGCCGAAGCGCCGGAACTCCGCGTCGAACTCCTGGCCCACGTGGATCAGGACAGCGAGATGACCTGGGAAGAGTGCGAGCGTTGGGCCTTCCTGATGCGCGTCCACGGGTTCAACCCGAACTTCCAGGCGCTCACCGAAGGCCGCCTCGAATCGCTCCAGGAAGCCGGGCTTACCGTGAGCACCTACACCGTGAACGAACTCGAAGACATGAAACGGCTCGTCGCGTGGGGAGTCGACGGCATTATCTCCGACAAGCCCGACCTCGCGCTCAGCCAATCCAAAACGGTCAATCGCGCCGGCGGCCCAAAGAAACAGTAGTCGAACGAGGTGTCCCGTCGTCACACCGATGGGTTTACGTTCGCACGATGATTGGGACAAGTTTTGCCGGATTTGGACGACATAGAACGCTGCCTCGAAGTGGGCCGGCCCGCCGTCCTTTCCATCACTGCGTGGCGCGGCGGCGAACGGTCCGCCCGCGCGATTATCCGTGGATGGCAGCGTGGTTCCTATGTGCTGCTCGATATCCCGGACGAATCCGGACTGGGTGTCGGTCCACGCGTAGGCGATCCGTGCAAGCTGCGCTTCCTCGCTGACGGCGATGCCTGCGGCCTCGATGCGACAATGATCGACCTCGGCAGCGGCAGCCACTTCAGCTACGTGAAGGTCGCGTGGCCCCACGCTGTAACAATGACGCGCGTGCGCAAACACCAACGCGTCCACGTCCACATCCCATGCAAAGTGCAGGTTGAGACCGGACTCCCACTGGAAGGTGAAATCCACGACATGAGTGCGGGCGGCTGCCGTGTCGCGCTTGATCGGCCATTGCCGCAACACACGAACGTCACCATCGAGTTCGTTCTTCCCGGCAACGCGTCTCCGATCGCTGCAAAGGCGGAAACCTGCGCCGTCGGCGCCTTCCCTGGCGGCGCATGGCTCGGCTGCAAGTTCGTCGACATTGCGGATGATGTGCGCTACGCTATCGATTTCTTCGTCGCGACCTCCGCAGCGAACCTCCGCATTGGCTCACAGCTTTCGAATCGAATTCTGCTGATTTACCCCGACCTCGCGCAGGCGGCCCCGCTCAAACAGGCTCTGGCATCCCAGGGCTACGACGTGACCTCCGCTCCCAACTTGATTGACGGCTTCTTCTGGTTGCGCGCGAGTTCGCCGTCACTCCTTCTAATGCACGCGGAACCTATGCCGTTTCGCGGACTCGATGCAGTAAAGTCGATTCGCGCAATTCCCGCATTCGAAAACCTGCCCATAATCTTGTTCGGCGGTTCACAAAACGACCGGAACGAGGCAATGCACGCGGGCGTTACGCAATACCTGCCGTCCTCGGCACAGGTGCAAGAATTGGTGACCGCAGTGACCTCCGCACTGGCCGTCTCGACGTAAAGCGCTTCCACGTGTCGAACCCGATTGTGCTACCCGGTATCGGTCCGTGCGCCGCGGATTCCGGCATGGTCCCGTTACAGCGCTGCAGCGACGGATTGTTCGTCACTGGAAATGACGGTGTCACAACGATCGCCGCGACCGGCGATCGCAAGGTCGAATTCATTGCGTTCGCGGACCGGACCATCGCGTACGTAA
This sequence comes from Candidatus Hydrogenedentota bacterium, assembly GCA_013359265.1. Taxonomy (NCBI): domain Bacteria; kingdom Pseudomonadati; phylum Candidatus Hydrogenedentota; species Candidatus Hydrogenedentota bacterium. The sequence goes on along the minus strand of JABWCD010000019.1, from coordinate 41,345 downwards.
AGTCCGCGCTCGGCTACCCCGCCTACTACCCCGTCTACCCCGTCCGCATCGATACGCCCGTCCGCGCGGTACTCATGGACCTCGACGGCACAAGCGTCCATAGCGAGTCGTTTTGGGTTTGGATTATCCAGCTCAGCATCGCCAGCTTGCTGGGAAACCCGCGGTTTGAACTGGAAGAATCCGATCTCCCCCACGTCTCCGGCCACAGTGTTTCCGAACACCTCCAGTACTGCATCGATAAGTACTGCCCGGGATTGACCGTGGAAAACGCGCGCCGGTTCTACTTCGAGCACACCGATCGCGAGATGCAAGCCATACTCGAAGGCCGCGGTAAAGAAGGCGCATTCACTCCGACCCCCGGACTGAAGGAATTCCTCCTCGAACTCAAAGCCCGCAACATCAAGATCGGCCTCGTCACCTCCGGTCTGTATCAAAAGGCGTGGCCGGAAATCGTCTCTGCGTTTCAAACACTTGACCTCGGTGACCCCAAGGAATTCTACGACGCGATAGTCACTGCCGGCTTCGCCATCCGCAAAGGCGAAGTAGGCACGCTCGGCGAATTGTCTCCCAAGCCGCATCCCTGGCTCTATGCCGAAGCCGCGCGCGTCGGACTCGGCATCGACTTCGCGCAGCGCCACCACGTCGTCGGAATCGAAGACAGCGGCGCGGGCGTATGCTCAATCCGTCTCGCGGGCTTCGCTCCCATCGGCGTCGCCGGCGGAAACATCAACGAAAGCGGTACCCGGGCCCTCTGCACACATTTCGCCGAACGCTTCGACGACGTTTTGTCCTTTCTCTAAATCGTACGGTACGCGTCCTGCGCCCGCACTTCCCAACGGCCTCGCTCCCACGTTGCCTCGTCATTCTTGCTCGCACACGCGCGACTCGTTAGGATTACCCACGACAGGAGATTTGACCAAGCTACAATCGCGGGGACCGATTCATGCACATCCACGAGCTGATGCACCAGGCCATCGAAAATCGGGCATCGGACATTCACCTGAAGACCGGCAACCCACCCGTGTTCCGAGTGGACGGCGACCTCGTGCGGCAATCCGGCGTCATTCTCAACGAAGACGACATCATGGGCATGCTCGTGAACATCGCCAAGCCCACCGACGTCGAAAAATACAAGAAGGTAATGGAACTCGACATCTCGTACATGTTCGAGGAAAAGGCGCGGTTTCGCGTGAACGTGTGCCGCGACGACGGCGACACGCGCATCGTGCTCCGTCTGATTCCCATGCAAATCAAGACCATCGACGAACTCGGCCTGCCGCAGGTGTTGCACAAAGTCTGTCTGAATATGAACGGTCTCGTGCTCGTCACCGGCGTCACCGGCAGCGGTAAATCCACGACCCTCGCCGCAATCATCAACGAGATCAACGAGAAGCGTCCCGTGCACGTTGTCACCGTCGAAGACCCCGTCGAATTCCTCCACCAGGACAAGACCGCCATCATCACGCAGCGCGAAGTTGGCCACGACACGCTCTCGTTCGCGAACGCGCTCCGCGGCGCGCTGCGCCAGGACCCCGATGTAATCCTCATCGGCGAAATGCGCGACGCCGAAACCGTGCGCACCGCTATCGCGTCCGCCGAGACCGGCCACCTCGTCTTCTCGACGCTGCACACCGTCGACGCGATCGAAACGCTCAACCGAATTCTCGACTTCTTCGAGCCGCACCAGCAACTTCAGATTCGCAAGCAACTCGCGAGCGTCCTTCGCGCCGTCATTTCTCAACGCCTGCTGCCCTTAAAGGAGGGGCAAGGCCGTTGCGTCGCCGCGGAAATCCTGATCGGCAACCGAACCGTGCGCGATTTTATCGATCAGGCAAAGAGCTTCAAGGAAATCACCAAACTCATCGAAGAAGGCCAGGAACAATACGGCATGCAGACCTTTGATCAGGCCCTCTTCGACCTTTGGAAATCCGGCCGCGTCTCCGCCGAAACCGCCATCTTCAACTCCACCAGCCCACGCGACCTAAAGCTGAAAATGCAGGGGTTGCGCTCAGGATAAGCACAACGCACGTACGCGATGATTACCTGGACCCGCTACATGCTTCGAAAGTCCCAGCTTCGCGGTTTCGCGCTTGCTGGAATCGAGGAAGTCGTGCGATACTCTGGGGAGCGATATAGGGACACAATTACAGGCCGTCGAATCGCAATCGGCCGAATCCGCGGTTTGTTGGTGCTCGTCGCCTACGAACGGCACGGTGAGGAAATGATACCGGTTACAGTCCACGAAACGACACGCCAACAAATAAATGAGCGGCTTCGTTTTGGGAGGTTCGTTCATGAGTGAATTTCATATGGAATACTTCGACAAGGAGGATGTTCTGCTCCTTGTATTGTCGGAAGATCCGGAGATGCAAAGTATCGAGCTATTCCCGAACGTCACCGCAGAACTCAACGAGAAAGGCGAGCTAATAGGAATCGAAATCCTGGAGGCTAGCAAATTCTTCCGCGATTACGTGCTGGAGTCCATGCAGGCGAAATTGCTGGGACTTCAAACTGCTGGCAAACCGGTCTAATGTCGAGTATCTTCCAGCACGTATGCCTAGAGGAGCCGAAATGTTGACCGCCGACCGAAAAGTGCCGAGCATGGTATGGTCGATGTTGCTGGCAAATCTTGTGCTGTTAATTGCATCGTTCTGTAGTCCGGTGCAAATGTGGACTGCTTCCTGCTCTGTTAGCGCGTCAGCGACGGTGATCGGGGTCGCTACATCATTTCGTAAGAATCCTGAAGACGTCTTGCCGCGCGCAGGCATGGTGACTCTCTTTGGATTGTTTGCGGCTTTCGCGCTATGCCCATTTCTGGCTTATTTTGATTGACCGCCGCCCGCTATCTGTAAAGTCCGCTTCGCACGGATGAATGTCAATTTGATATGATGGCGACGTGTCAAGATATGCCTTTGTAACGCTTCCATCGCACAATGTCAGAGTCCGTCAAATGATTCTCGCCCCTAGACGACATACGCGCGCCGTCATTGTCGGCGACGTACAGGTTGGCGGCGGCGCGCCCGTTGTTGTCCAGTCGATGACAAACACGGAGACTTCCGACGCGAAGGCGACCGCCGATCAGATCACCGCGCTCGCCAACGCCGGGTCGGAATTGGTTCGGATCACCGTCAACACCGATGAAGCCGCCGCGGCCGTCCCCGAAATTCGCCGGCGCGTGCGCGACGCGGGCGTAACCGCGCCGATTATCGGCGACTTCCATTTCAACGGCCACAAGCTGCTGACGGACCACCCCGATTGCGCCGCGGCGCTCGACAAGTACCGCATCAACCCTGGCAACGTGGGGCGCGGCTCAAAGCGGGACATCCAATTCTCAACCATCTGCAAAGTTGCCGTCGACAACAACAAGCCCGTCCGTATCGGCGTAAACGTCGGATCGCTCAATCAAGAACTCGTGATGCGGAAGATGCAAGAGAACACCGACCGCGATCTCGGCCTTGATTCAGAGGAAATCATCAACGAGTGCATGGTCATTTCCGCGCTGCAATCGACGGACCTCGCGCTGGAATGCGGCCTGCGGCAAGACCAGATCATCATTTCGTGCAAGAGCTCGACGCCACTGCACCTCATCGAGGTGTACCGCGACCTTTCGTCAAAGACTGACCAGCCGTTGCATCTCGGCCTTACCGAGGCCGGAATGGGTATCAAGGGCGTTGCGTGGTCCGCATCGGTATTGGGCGTGCTGCTATCCGAAGGCATCGGCGACACGATTCGCGTATCGCTCACGCCGCGGCCCGGCGGCGACCGGTGCGAAGAAGTATACGCGGCGTGCGAAATCCTCCAATCGCTTGGCCTGCGCTCGTTCGCGCCGAGCATCACGGCGTGCCCAGGCTGCGGCCGCACGACCAGCACGGTCTTCCAGGAGCTGGCTGAACAGACGCAAGCCTACGTCCGCGACAAGATGCCGGAGTGGAAACAGAAGTACCACGGCTTCGAAGAACTAAAACTCGCCGTGATGGGCTGCGTCGTCAACGGCCCCGGCGAATCCAAGGCCGCGAACATCGGCATCTCCTTGCCAGGTACCGGCGAGGCGCCAAGCTGCCCGGTCTACGTCGACGGCCAGAAATTCAAGACCCTGACCGGTACGCCCGACCAATTGGCCGTCGAGTTTCGGCAGATTATCGACGCGTATGTGGAAGCAAAGTACGCGAAGTCCGAGATGGCGACCGTGGTATGATCCCCTCGCACTGACGACGTGTAGCCGGAGGACGCCCCGTGATCGTTGTAAGCGCGACTGAGGCCCAATCCAACTTGCCGGAACTATTAGAGCGGGTTGCTCACGGAGAAGAGATTACGATCGAAGAAAAGGGCGCCGCCGTGGCAAAACTCGTTCGAGCTGACGTGAGCATCCAAAGTGCCGATGCCATTGCATCTGCCATCGCCGAATTGCGGGTTTTCTGCAGTCGACACACGACCGGCGGCAGCACTATCCGAGAGATGATCGAGGAAGGAAGGCGTCTGTGACGGGATTTGTTCTCGATTGTTCCGTCACGATGGCATGGTGTTTCAGCGACGAGTTCAATGACTACGCGTCCTCGGTACAGGATGCGCTTCAACACACTCAGGCGAGAGTACCTGCGATCTGGTATTTCGAAGTAGCGAATGTCTTAGTCGTAGGTGAACGGCGTGCCCGGTTGACGGCGGAGGACTCTGTCGCATTCTTATCCCTCGTGGCCAGGTTGCCAATCGAGATCGTCCCGCCCGAAACCGCCGATGGTATGTCCAATACTTTGGCTATAGCGAAACAGACTGGGTTTTCCGCTTACGATTCCGCCTACATCGACTTGGCAACGCGAGAAAACGTGCCTCTGGCTACGCTCGACAAATCGGTCGCCGCTGCTGCCCAAGCCTTCGGGGTTCAATTGTTCGACCCGATGCATAGGCCTGATCGTGCGAATGGCGGGAATGAATAGACGGAAAAGCATGTAGGTTACCGACAGGAAACAACTGGACTGTGGCATGACACCCAAAACGCTCATCAAAGTCATCGGCGTGCTGCTCATCGCCGCGGGTATACTGGGCCTTGTATATGACACCTTCAGCTACACCGAATCGACACACGAGGCGCAGCTTGGGCCGCTAGAGTTTCAGGTCAAGGAAAAGAAAACCGTCACCGTGCCCCAGTGGGTGGGCATCGCCGCCATCATCGTTGGCGCGGGATTATTGGTCGTGCCGATGAAGTCCGGCTAGTCAACCAAGCAAGCGCCCCATCCCGGTCGGCGCACCTCATTTGTCCGCCCTGTCGCGGGTCCGAATCATTGCACGTGTGCGCATTCACGCCTGCCATTCCGACAGTCCTGCTTGTTTTCCCCCTCCCCTTCCCTTTCACTTCTGCCCCGTCTTGCGTTAAACTGGATTCAGGAGTCTTGGTGCAAACGTCCTGGCGCAACGCCGGACACAGTCTCATGCGGCGCGAGCCGCTCCGGGAGATAGACAATGGCTACCGCAACACTTCCTACCATTCTTCCGACCGTCAAATCGTTCGTTGCCGAAAGGCGACAGATGCTCATCAACGGCAAATGGGTCGACGCTGTTTCCGACCGGACCTTCGAAGTCTTCAATCCTGCCACAGGCGAAGTCCTCGCCCACGTCGCATCGGGTGACGTTCAGGACATCGACGCCGCCGTGAAATCTGCGCGCGCCGCGTTTGAAAGCGGGCCGTGGCCGGCGATGACGCCGTCCGACCGCGGCAGACTGATATGGAAACTCGGCGACCTCATCGAACAGCACCTCGAAGAATTCGCGCAGCTCGAGTCGCTCGACAACGGCAAACCCCTTTCCGTCGCGCGCGTCGCCGATGTCCCGCTCGCGGCTGATCTGTTCCGGTATATGGCCGGCTGGGCGACGAAGATCGAGGGTAACACGATTCCCATCTCCGTCCCGTACGCGCCCGGCGCGAAGTTCTTTGCATACACCGCGCGCGAACCGGTTGGCGTCGTCGGCCAAATCATTCCGTGGAATTTCCCGCTCCTGATGGCCGCGTGGAAACTCGGCCCCGCGCTCGCCGCGGGCTGCACCGTCGTGCTCAAACCCGCCGAGCAAACGCCGCTCTCCGCGCTGCTGCTCGGCAAACTGATTTGCGAAGCGGGCTTTCCAGACGGCGTCGTCAACATCGTAACCGGCTTCGGAGAAACTGCGGGCGCCGCGCTCGCGCAACATCCGGGCATCGACAAGATCGCGTTCACCGGCTCGACCGAGGTCGGCAAACTTATCGTCGAAGCCGCCGCGAAAGACCTCAAAAAGGTCTCGCTGGAACTCGGCGGCAAATCGCCGAACATCGTATTCAGCGACTCGGACGTCGAACTCGCCATCCAGGGCGCGGCCAATGCCATCTTCTTCAACCACGGCCAATGCTGCTGCGCCGGCTCGCGTCTCTACGTCGAGGACGACATCTTCGACGACGTAGTCAATGGTGTCGCGGGCGCCGCGCGCAGCATCAAGGTCGGCGACGGCTTCTCGCCCGACACGCAGATGGGCCCGCTCGTGTCCGAAGAACAACTCAACCGCGTATCCGGCTATCTCGACTCCGGCATCGCTGAAGGCGCCAAGGCCGTTTGCGGCGGCAAGCGCATGGGCAATGGCGGCTACTTCGTCGAACCCACCGTGCTCGTGAACACCAACCAGAAAATGAAAATCGTCCAGGAAGAAATCTTCGGCCCCGTCGTCACCGCAATGCCGTTCAAAAGCGAAGACGACATCGCCCCCGTCGCCAACGACACGGTCTACGGCCTCGCCGGCGGCATCTGGACCCGCGACATCTCGAAGGCCCACCGCGCCGCCGCCAAACTCCGCGCCGGCACCGTCTGGATCAATTGCTACAACGTCTTCGACGCCGCGCTTCCGTTTGGCGGGTATAAACAGTCCGGCTGGGGCCGCGAAATGGGCCACGACGTCCTCGAGAACTACACGGAAACGAAAGCGGTCTGTATTGCGATATGATAGTGAGCGTCGCGAATTGACTTCGTAGCGCCCGGCCTCCGCGCCGGGCGAATCTGTACGTCCGTTTCTTTTTGGGGAGAGCGCGAGAGTACCTTTTTCTTTTTGCAAAGAAAAAGGTACTCTCGCAAATTAAAGGTTGTGCCAATGAACGTCACCCGCCGCGAATTCACCGGCAGTATGATCAACTCCGTCCTGGCCTATGGACTCCTCGACATGCTCTGGACCCAGAACCTCTTCGCCGAATCCGTCAAACCCATCATTGATCGATGGTTCAACGATCTATATGCCATTGGCGAAGACTTGCATGGACAGAAGCTCAAGGACACCGAGTTCCAGGCGAAAATGGAGGGACTCTTCCGCAAGGTTGACCTGACCGAACTCATGAAATGCGTTGACCTCTCCGGTATCAAGGAACGCGTAGACATCCCTGCAAACGGCGCGTTCAGCGCGTCCTTCGATCTCAGCCATGTCGAAGGTCTTCCGAAAGAACTCAACTTCGGCCGCCAAATCTTCTGTCTCAAAAAAGATCGCGCTATCGTCCCCCACGGCCACAGCAACATGTGCACCGGCTTCATCGTGCTCGAAGGCGCGTTCCACGGCCGCCACTACGACAAACTCGAGACTGCCGACGACCACTACGTCATTAAGCCGACGATTGACAATCAATTCGCGGCGGGCGGCGTCTCCACAATCTCTGACCACAAAGACAACGTCCACTGGTTCCGCTGCACGTCGGAGACCGGCTACATCTTCAATGCGCATTTCGACGGTTACGCCTCGGACATCACCATCCCCACCGGCCGCCTCTATCTCGATCCCGAAGGCGAAAAACTCGCCAGCGGCCTCATCAAAGCGCCGAAGATGACGTCGAAAGACTGCCACGCCAAGTATGGGTGAGATGATTTCAACCACTGGGCGCGACAAATGGGTGGAAATGTCGATCGTACTCTGCATAGTTTAGACACGCGCTGAACGTATGATAGGGTTACTTGTATGGAAACGATCAACGCCATTATCGAGCCAGACGAGGACGGCACCCTGCACGTCCCGCTGCCGGAGTCGTTGCGCCACGGCAAAGTCGCTATCACGGCCACATTGTGTGCGGCCATTGAGCCACGCCAGAAGATTCCGGTTCCAGCGCCTGAGATACTCGCGGTGCGCCGCGCCGCGCTCGATGAACTCCGGGAACTCGGGGAGGTCGCAAAGATTGTTCCTGATCCTGTCGCATGGCAGCGCAAGCAAAGACAGGACAGACCTCTGCCGGACATAGAATAGATTGTGCTCTGCGACAGCAACATCCTGATCTATGCGGTCCATCCATCCGATACCCTGTGCAAGGATTTCATTGCTTCAAGAGGCATCGCAATCGCAAGTGTGACCCGGATCGGGGTTCTGGGTTATCCCGGATTCCGCGATATGTCTGAGACCTCAAAGCAGCGATTGCGCGATCTATTGTTGTCACTCAAATCGCTGGACCTGACGGAGAGTGTCATCGATCGCGCCATTCAGATGCGGCAACAGCGACTCATGGGTTTGGCGGATGCCATCGTTGCGGGCACAGCCCTCGTACACGACATGGAACTCGCCACCCGCAATATCGCTGACTTCAAGAACATTCCGGGGCTCAGGCAGGTAAATCCGTACGCCGACCCGTCCTAATGTCTATCGAGAAACCCGAAATACTCTCCGTCGCGCAACTCACACGGCGAGTGAAGGACCTGCTGGAGACGCAGGTCGGCAACGTGTGGGTCTCCGGTGAAATCTCCAATTGGCGCGTGTCGCCGGCCGGGCACGCGTACTTCACGTTGAAGGACGCCGAGAGCCAGATTGACGCCGTCATGTTTCGCGGGCGGATGATGAAGCTGCAGTTCCGGCCCGATAGCGGGCTCGAAGTGGTGGTGATGGGTTTGGTCACCGTCTACGAAAAACGCGGCAACTATCAGATCGTCTGCGAGGAGATGCACCCCAAAGGGGTGGGCGCGCTGCAACTCGCGTTTGAGCAGCTCAAGAAAAAACTCGGTGAAGAAGGGCTGTTCGACGAGGAGCACAAGAAGCCGTTGCCCCTCCTCCCCCGCCGCATCGGGATCGTTACATCGCCGACGGGCGCGGCGATCCGCGACATCCTCAACGTCATCAACCGGCGGTTCGCGCACGTCCACATCCTCATCTATCCCGCGCGTGTGCAGGGCGAAGAGGCCGCGCAGGAGATTGTCGCGGGGATCAAAGCGCTTGACGGCTATGGTGTGGACGTGATGATTGTCGGGCGTGGCGGCGGCTCGCTCGAGGACCTGTGGCCGTTCAACGAGGAGATCGTCGTGCGCGCAATTTACAACGCGAAGACGCCAATCATCTCCGCCGTCGGACACGAGATCGATTTCACGCTCGCCGATTTCGCCGCCGACCTTCGCGCGCCGACGCCGTCTGCCGCGGCGGAACTGGTAGTGCAGGAACAGGAAGCGCTCGTCGAGCAAGTGCGCCTACTGGGCGCGCGCATGGGCAAGTCGCTCGCGCGCCAACTGGAGCGCACCAAGTCGCGTCTCTCGCTGGCCATGTCGAGCTACGTTTTTCGCCGTCCCGAAGAACTGGTCCGCCAGCGCCGGCAGCGGGTCGACGAACTCCGCATGCGCATCGAAGACCGCGTCGAAGACCGTATCCGCCTGTTGCGGCGGCGGCTCGATCGCGCGGCTCGCTCGCTCGTGCTGTTGTCCCCGGGACAACGTATCCACGCGGCACGGCTCGAACTGGGAACGAAGGTGCAGCGCATCGTCAACGCCGCCCACGTCGCCGTCTCGAACGCGCGCGGAAGGTTCCAGCCCCTAGTCGCGCAACTCGACGCGCTCAGCCCGCTCGCGGTCTTGTCGCGAGGCTACGCGCTCGCGTGGAAGCTTCCCAGCCGCAAACTGGTTCGCGACGTGCAACAGCTCGCGCCAAACGATAAACTGGAGGTCCGTTTCGGGCGCGGCAGCGCGAACGTCACCGTCGATCGCATCGCAGAGGAACCGTCGAATGGCTGAGCAGAAGTTTGAGAAGGACCTGGAAAAGCTCGAGGAAATCGTCGCCGCCCTCGAAGAAGGCGAACTCCCGCTCGACGATGCCCTCAAACGCTTCGAAGAAGGCATCAAACTCGCCAAGCGCTGCGAGAAGGCCCTCGCCGACGCAGAGAAGAAGATCGAAATCCTCACCAAGAATGCCGACGGTACTCTCGAAGCCCAACCCTTCGACGAAGACAACCCCGAGGGCGACACCGGTCCCAAAATCCGCAAGAGCAAGAAGCGCGAGACCGACGACGGCGGCGACGGCGGCGAACTGCCGTTCTAGGCAATTGTGGCCTGGCGTTCGGCCTCCGCGATTAAATCCTCGTAAAACCGGAATCGGCCGAGCCCGAGCGCAGAAAAGCGATCGCCCAGAAATCTCCTGCGCACGCCCAGAATATTCAGGGCAGCGTTTATTGGCCCATACGCCGACCATTTTCGTGCCGTTCGCCAAACCAGCCCGGCATGTTTCGCCTCCTTAAATCCCGTCAGGGTGTTGGCTTTTAATACGTTCGAACATGGCGCCGCTGTGTATTTGTTCGCGCTCCCACGCACATTTCTCATCGACAGACTTCAGCCATTCGAGATATTCTTCGGGTGTCACGGCGCGATTGCTGATGTAAATTCGGTGCCGGTCCATAAAGGAATCCGTCGCGGTGAGTAGCCAGATGGAGGGCCGGTCGACACCCTCAATTTTTTTGCTGGTGAAATACACGTTGTTCTTATCGATGCTCAATAGGCCTGCCCAATGCCGCCAGGTAACGCGATCCGCGCCATGAATGGGAGTCGCATAAAAGTAGACCCGCTCGCGATCGCAGCCGTAGTTGTTCCCAAGAGAAAAAAACGTCACGGGTTCCGCCTTTTTGATGCGCCGAATTCCCTGTGACGACGCATGCCAAACGGAATTCGCATCAGCCGCGTAACCCGAGGAAATAAACGATCCCATCGAGAAAAAAACCAGCGAAGAATCCAACACGCGAAATGTTTTCGGGTCGGCGTCTTTGATCGGCGTGACGACGAAAAACGCCTGTGTCGCATCGATACAGAAGTTGGCGTTCAGCGGACGGAAGGTATCGCGATCGATCTGTTTTGATTGAATCGAGTGGAAGAAAACGCTCTTCGCATCGCGCGCGTAGTTGCCCAGCAAGACTTCGAAGGTTTTCGGATCGGCCCCACGCACTGGCCGCCCGCGATGCAAGACTTTCTTGCCGTCGTTTTCCCAGACCGGTACGTCGATGTTTGCCATACGCGCACACTTCCGGTTGCACCCGTGAGGAAAGACACATGCACCTACTTCAACCGCGCACCGATTGTAGCGACGCTGCCCCAAACCGCGCAAGGGCAGAATATGGAGTGCGGTAGTAGAGTCCACCGCAGCATAGCGAAGGTGGACGGCACTACCGCTTCCACTCCCGGCGGAGCTGGAGTCGTGTATCAACGGACTCGAGCGCTTTCCAAATCGCCGTGCAAGGCGAGCCAAAGCGGTAGCGCTACTACCGCACTCCAAAATCGACCCGTTCCTGCTTCCCTGCAAGATGCCGCCGAAACACCTCGGCCATTCCCTCGCAATTCCGCTGCACGTCGTAATCCCGCTCCACGATTTCCCGTGCGGCGGCGCTCAGTTTTTTGCGCAACGCCGGGTCCTCGATCAGCCGTTGCAGCCGGTCGGCCAACGCTTCCCAATCCGATGCGGGCGCGAGTAACCCATTCACGCCATCGATCACCAGTTCCGGAATCCCGGTAATCGCTGTCGTCACGCACGGTATCCCCTTCCCCATTGCCTCCATCAACACGACCGGCAACCCCTCCGCGAAACTCGGCAACGCGAAAATGTCCGCTTTGTCGTAATACGAATGGATGTCACCTTGGCCCACCGGGCCAGCGAACGCCACACAATCCGCGATACCGAGCGACTTTGCCAGCGCCTCGATCGATTCCCGGTCCGGCCCCGCGCCGACAAGCGTCGCGTGAAACGCCACGCCCCGTTCCTTCAGCGCATGGCACGCCCTGACGAGCAAGTGTTGACCCTTCGCTGGCACTAGCCGCCCCACACATAGAATTTCGGCTACCGCATTACTCGGCTCCGGCCGCACCGCATACTTCGACACATCGATGCCGCAGCGCACGATGTGAAACTTGTCCCAATCCTTGTATTCGGTCACCCGTTCAAGCTGACTGCGGCAATAAAAACTAATGCACCGCGCGAACACCGCCTTGCGCACCTTCTCCGGAATTAGGTCCTGGTTGATGTTGTAAAACTCATCCGGACCATGAACGCTCAGGCTGAACTCAATCAACCCGCTCGACGCGCCGATCAGCGCCACCGTCGCGGCGGGATTCGCAAAATGCACGTGCACATGTCGTATCCCCTCCCGGCGCATCCAGTGCACCAGCACCCCCGCCTCCGCAAAATACGCCATCGCCTTGATTAACGGCACCGGCCCATTCGTCCACAACGACAGCGCATACGAAAACATCCGCATATACGCAAAAAATGCTGTTAACTTCAGCGCGGCATGCGCCGCCGCCAACCGAGCGATGCCGCAGTCCTTGATACACAACGTGCTCTTCGCGTCCGCCTGCTCTTCCGCGGTCATTATATCGACGTTTCCGGGCGCTCGAATCGATGCCGTCTTCACCGTGAAGCCGTGCCTGCGCAAGGACTCCACTTCACGGAAAATGAAAGTCTGCGAGATCGCGGGATACTCGCTCGAAAGATACGCAATTGGTGCGGTCTGCATCTGCCTGCAATATTCCTTATACCGGCGGATTTTCTACGCAATCGTATCGATAACCGGAGCGACAGTCGAATTCCTGGGCGACAACCCTCTATCTTGCGGCTAACGCATCCGATACGCCCATCGATTGTGGTGCGCCCCTCTCGCGACTTGAATGCGAAATGTGCGCCGTGGTGTTATACTGCCTGCGCAGCGTGTGCCTGCCAAGGGTTTGGGAAGGCAGTCCTTAGGATTGCGGTTGGCATGATCGTTTTCGAGTGCCCCAATTGCAGTAACTCCATCAGCGTGGAAGACGACCACGCGGGAAGAAGTGCGTGGTGCCGTAAATGCCGCCGAATCTCCACCGTTCCCCGCCCTCAGCCGCTCGCGAAGCCCGGTGTCTCCTCCGCTGCCACCGTCGCCATCAGCGCGCCGCTCGCCGGTCTTGGCGCGTCGTTGCACCCCTCCGGAGCCGCCGTGCCCGTTCGCGAACCCATTCCCGACATCACGGGCCGCCCCCTCGAGTGGAACTTGCGCCGTCCCGGCGAACCGATGGACCTCAAACACATTCAGCCCGCTGCCCGTGAGGAATTGCGCGCTTCGGTTGCGGAGGCCGCGGGCGAGGTCGAACGCCTCACCCAACAGCGCAGCGACGCCGTCAAGCTGCTGCAGGAAAGCGCGGCCGAAATCTCCCGTCTCATCGGCGAACTCAGCGCCGCGCGCCAGGAAAACGAATCGCTGCGAAAGACGCTCAACGATCTCGAATCGGAGCCGGCGTCGACAGCCGGACACGACGGGGCGTCGGCCGAAGCGATTCGCAAACTCCAGGGTCTGGTCTCGCAAAAAGACGGCGATATCGATCGGTTGACGTCCGAATGCTCCGCCGCGCGCGACGAAATCGCCGCGCTCAAGCAATCCGTCTTCCAGCAAGCGCCCAGTGCGGGTCGGGCAAACGAACTGCCGGAGGCGATGGCGCGCGATCTCGACGCCGCACTAACCGCCCTCGCCGAACGTGATCGCGAAGTGCAACTCTTGACCGAATCCCTTGCCGAAGCGCAACAACAAGCCAACGAAGCGGCCGCCGCTGCCGCAACTCAACATTTCGAATCCGCCATCGCAGAACGCGACCAGCGCATCGCCGATCTCCTCCAGCACGAACAAACCGCCCTGCAGGCCTCGGAACAATTGCGTAAGGCGCTCCGGGAGCGCGAAGCGGAATTCGAAGCCGCATATTTCGAGACCTCCACCCTGCGCAAAGCCGCCGAAGAGCGCGACCGGCTCGCGCACGACTACGCCGACATTTCCCAAACGCTCGTAGACAGTCGCCAGCGCCTTAAGGAACAAGAAGACAAGCGCGCCGCGATCGAGCAGGAACTTCATTTGCTCCAGTCTCAACTCGGGGAGCGCGACTCGGAATTGCAGCGCGTCCGATACGAGTTGGCTGACGTACGGCAGCGGGCCGAAGCAGTCCAGTCCGAATCGCCCGGCGCGCCCGTGCTCACGGAAATTGCACTGGACGAACATAGCCAGGAAATCGAGGGGCTCAAGGCGCAGGCCGAAGCCGCCAGCCAGCGCGCGTGGTCGCTCCATCGCGCGCTCGAAAAGGCCACCAATCGCGTCAAGGAGCGTGAAGCCGAGATTGACCGGCTCGCGGCAGAGCTCGCCGCCGCCAACACGATGCACGAAGCGCGCCTGACCGAAATCCGCGACCTCACCGCATCGCTCGAAGAAACCGTGACGCGCCAGGCCGGTCTGGCCTCCGAGTACGAAGCTGCCAAGCTCGCCGCCCAGTCCGCGCAGGCAACCGGCGAACAATTGAAGGTCGCGTTCGATGAAGCGCTGTCGCTCGTCGCGAAACGCGACGAGGAACTGGCCCTGCTGCGCGCCGAGTCCGGGCAATGGCAGACGCGCATCGACGAGACATCCGGGAACGTTCAACAACTTACCTTTGAGCGCGACCTCGCCTTGCAGCAATGCCGCGAGGCCGAAACGGAAGTCCAGGCCGAGCGGCAAAAGTTGCGCGGTCTGTTGGACGATCTGACCAAAGCGCAGGCGGAACTCGAAGAGACGCGCACCTATCTCATCCAACGCGAACAGCGCCTCGAGGCCGCTACCACCGAACTCGCGCAATGGCAGGCACGCGACGCGGATCGCGATTCCGAAATCCAGCGACTGAATGCGCGCCTCGACGAGGCCTCGCGCCAGGTCGAGGCCGCCGCGTTCGAATCCGAAGCGGAACGCGCCAAGTGGCAGCCTCTCGTTGCAAGCCACGAAGAAACAAAGGCCGCGCTCGACGACATCCGCACCCAACTCGCCGCGCGAGACGAACAGATCGCCTCGCTGCAGATGGAAGCTGCCAACCGCGATGGCGCGCTCGCGTCCATAAAGGCCGCGCTTGCTCAAGCGAGCAGCGCCCACGAACAGGCCAACGTCGCCGCCGACGAATTGCGCGCACAACTCGCTGCACGCGAAGCGCGCATCGAATCGCTATTGGACGACGTGTCGGCGCGCGCCAACGAAATCGAAGCACTGAAGACGTCGCTTGCCGGCCTGGAATCCGCACTGCAAGAAAAAGAAGACAAGTCGGACGATCTGGACTTCCAGGTCGCAGGCCTCAGCGCAACACTGCGAGACCGCGACGCCGCCCTCGCCGAAGCAGTACGCAAAGCCGATTCCGCGCAGGCGGAATTGGCCGCGACGCGTCAGGCCGAAGCCGAAACAAGGGCCGCGCTCGACGCGCTGCAAGGCGAACTCGACCAAATGCGCGAGGCAGCATCAGCGGCGCAGGAACGCCTCGGCCCCGCGGACGCCGAACTCGGCCACTTGCGAGATACCGTGGCCCGCCTCAACGCACGCGAACGGGAACTGCGCTCCGCGCTCGATCACCGCACGTCCGAAGTCGAGAGCTTGCTCGCGGACGTGAACGACTTCAGGGCGCGTGAAGGGCGATTGGACGGCGAACTCGAATCGCGCTCCCGCGCCATTCAGGAACTACAACTCGCCTTCGAATCCCGTACGGCCGAATGGGAACAGGCACTTGCCGCGAAACAGGAACTCGATCTCCGCGCGCAGCAGGGTGTCGCAACGTTCGAACAATTCCAAACCGACATCAATGAATTGCGCGCGCACTTGGCGGCCAAGGAAGCCGAGTCCGAACAACTACTCCGCGAGCGCACTGCGCTTCAGGACAGCCTGGGCAAGTCCTCCGCCGCCGCCGGCCTGCTCCAGCACGAACTCGACTCGCGCATGGCCGAACTTGCGCGCGCCACCGCCGAAAACGAAACACTGCGCAACAACGTCGAGTTGTATCGCGAGAACGCGGACGACTTCGAACGACAGGCCAACGCCCTTCGCGCGGAAGCCGAACTTCACAAAGCGGAAAAGGAATCGCTCCAGCTCGCCGCGAACGAAGCGAAACAAGTCGCCGCCCGCTACGACATCGAGCTTGCTTCGCTTCGCGCCGAACTGGAAAAAATGGCCGCGGACAAGGGCGAATTCGAATCGCTCGCAGTGGGCTCGCAGGAAGCCGCCGCCCGCTTCCAGGCGGAATTGGACGCATTGCGCGTCGAACTCACCTCCGCCGTGGACGAGCGCGACACACTTGCGGGCCGCGCCGAAGAAGCGCTTGCGGCGAAAGCGGCCACCGAGGCCGACATGGCCTCGCTGCTCACCGAACTCAATAAACATCTCGCGGAGAAAAACGAGATCGAGTCAGCGGCCGCCGCTGCGCGCGAACGCGCCGCTCGACTCGAAGCCGATGCCGCCGCGCTGCAAGCGCAGGTCGCGCAGACCGTGGAAGAGCGCGATTCGCTCGCGCGCACCATGCAGGACATTCAGGCGGCGAATGCAGCGAACGAATCGGAGGTCGCCTCCCTGCGCGCCGAACTCGAGAAGCGCGCGGCGGAAAAAGCGCAGGTTGAAACGTTTGCGCTTGACTCGAAGTCCGCGGCGGAGCGCATCCAAAGCGAATTGGCATCGCTTCGCGCCGAGGCCGCGCGCAAGCTCGAAGAAATCGAGGCGCTGCGCCGTGCGCTCGAGGACGCGCGGACTGCAAACTCCGCGGTGGAAGCGGACCTCGCCGCGGCACGCACGCAAGCGGGCCAGTACGAGCAAACAATTGCCGCGCTGCGCACCGAATCCGACAAAGCGGGCCGCACCGGGGCCGACATGCTCGCGGAAATCGAGTCCCTGCGCAATGAAGTTCAGCGTCTGAGGCGCGAATCCGACGAGTACAAGAGCGTGCGCGAACAGGAATCGCGCCAACTTACGCAGCAACTCGAACAGGCTGTCTCCGAAGTATCTCGCAGCGCGCAGGAAATCCAGCGGCTCAGCGGCGAGCTCGAAGCCGCGCGCGCGCACGGCGGTGGCGTAGGAACGCTGGAAGAAGCTCTCAAGCTTCAGCACACCATGGCGGCGACGCACGACGATTTGTGGAAACATGCGCCGGCGGTTGACGGCAATGGCGAACCGGTTACGCCGGAAGTCGTGAATGCCGATGAACAGGACGAACAGAAAATGCTCGTGGATGCGCTCTTGCGCTTCCTCGGACGGCGGTAGCGAATCGGAGCGATACTATGAGGCGGTTGGTCGTTCAATGTTCGTGCGGTGAACGCATTCAAGTGCCGCACTCCGCCCTCGGCAAGGCCGGCCTGTGCCCCTCCTGCGGCGCGACAATATACATCTCGAAGGACAACGCGGCCCCCTACCGGGGCACCAGCGCGACGTCCTCGCGCTCGGGATCGTCCGCGCCGTCGTCCGATCGCGGATGGTCAGGCGGCGGCTCCGCAAGCGACGCGCCGGAAGACATTCGCCGACGCTTCGCCGAAGGCGTCGACCTCTATTTCGCCAAGCGCTATTCGGAGGCGCTCGTCATCTTCAACAGTCTCGCCGCCGTGATGCCCCACGACGCCGACATTCAAATGGGCCAAACCATGTGTCTCGGCGCGCTGCGCAAAATCTCCCCGCTCGGCATCGCGCAGGACGGCCACTTCAGGGGCCTGCCCGCTCCGCACAACGGCAACGATCCAAACGATCGCCTGGAATCAATATTGCGCGGCCCCACGCCCGCCTTAGATCGCGATTTCTTCAAACGGTTTCTGTTCGACAAGATGATTTACGGCCACGGCGACGAAGTCCAAATGCGCGCCGCCGAACTGGCCGCGAAAATGTTCGGCTTTCTCGACGCCCCGCAACCGGACGAATCCGCATCCGCCGCAAGTGAACCGGACATCGAGGACGAAGAAGACGAAGACGAACCACCCGCGTACGATCTGCCCCGTCCAACGCCATTCCGCCGTGTCGCGCCCGATGACTCTGACCGCTAATCCATTAACCGAGCATCCGCACCAGACAGCCCTTCTACGTGCTCGTGCTCATGTTACTCTTGAAACTATCCAGCATACCCCTCGCCGCCTCAGCCCTACAGGTCCGTTTGGTCCTGTTCGTCCTTCAGGTCCTTTTATCCGCGCCAATCCCGATCACGTTCGCATCGGTCAATCCCCTTGCCTTCCCCTGCAATTGACATAGCCCTCGACGTCAGTTGCGCCGCGGAAAATCCCCTGACCGGCATCGGCTACGCCACGCTCTACCAGCTTCGCGCACTATTCACCCGCGACGATCCCGAACTGCGATTTCACCTCTTCGCCGCTGGCGCGCGCGGCGGTCGCGCGACACTCGAAAAGGAAATCGGCGACGCGCGTTCCTTGTCTTATGTTCCGTACGCGCGCCTCGCAAAGTATTACGCCTGGACCACGCTAAACTGGCCACCCATCGAGTGGTTTACCGGCCCCGCCCGGATCGCGCACAACTTTTGCCACCAGGCGCCCGCCACGTCCGGCGCCATCAAGCTCGTCACCGTCCACGACCTGTCCATGTTTCGCCATCCGGAAACCCACACGCCGCGCATGGTACACGTCCAGCAGACGCTCCTGCGCCACACCGCGAAATACGCGGACCACATCGTCGCGGTTTCGGAACACTGCAAGTCCGAACTGATCGAACTCCTGCGTATTCCTCCCGATCGCATCCATGTCATTCACAATGGCGTGAATACCGGCGAGTTCGATGTCGCGCTCGACGCGCGCCGGCTCAACGAATTGCGCCAGGCCCACC
The DNA here is from genome assembly GCA_013359265.1 of Candidatus Hydrogenedentota bacterium. Classification (NCBI taxonomy): domain Bacteria; kingdom Pseudomonadati; phylum Candidatus Hydrogenedentota; species Candidatus Hydrogenedentota bacterium. The sequence goes on along the minus strand of JABWCD010000019.1, from coordinate 22,528 downwards.
GAATCGAGGACGACTACATCATCCATCTCGGCACGATCGAGCCGCGAAAAAATCTCGTGCGGCTTTGCGAAGCCTACCGCCAACTGCGCGCATCGAAAAGCGGCATTCCCAAGCTCGTCATCGTCGGTGCGACCGGCTGGGGCTCCGCCCCCTCCATCGCCGCAATCGAATCGCTCGGCTCTTCCGTCGTTCGACCCGGCTATCTTTCGCGAGCGGATGCTGTGCTGCTCCTGCGCGGCGCGCGCGTTTGTGTATACCCCTCGCTCTATGAAGGCTTCGGCCTGCCCGTCCTCGAAGCGATGGCCGCGCGCACGCCCGTTATCACGAGTAACGCGTCCGCCCTGCCCGAGGTCGCCGGTGACACAGCAGTCTACGTCGATCCACTCGACTCCGCGTCAATCGCCGGCGCCATCGCGGGCGTACTCGAGGATCCCGCCGCCGCCGCGTCTCGCGTCGCAGCCGGCCGCGCGCGCGCCGAGACCTTCTCGTGGGCGGCCTCCGCCGAAAAGCTTGCCTCGCTCTACAAGACTCTGGCAAACTAACGCAATTTTTCGGATCGGCTGCACGCCGCACTTTTGCCCTTCTCCCATCTAAGGGGCCGATCCACCCAGCGCAGGCCGGGGGTCGATCCAATCGACGGCCACCCTTCACCCGCGCGCAATTCGGAAGGCCATACCGATGTCTTGGAAGAAACTTAATCCACCCACCGATGCCGCCGCCGTGCTCAGCCAATGCAAAACCGTGACGGTCGCGCGTTCCGCCACGGACCTGATCGATCTCGCATGCGGCGGACCCGGCAGCAATTACTACGAAGTTACATACGACGTACCGGGCAAAGGCCCCACGCTCGAGGCAGCAGTGTCCCGCGTACGCAACGGCATCTCCGCAAACTATCCCGAACCCTACATGCGCCGCCGCGACGGCGATAGCATGGTCCTCGGCGACGACCTGCCCACGGACAAGCCGACGTACAGGCAAATGTATGGCAAGGAATTCGGCCCCTTGCGCGAAGAAACGTTCGCGTGGCTGAAGCAACAGGACCTCATCACTTTCGCGTTCCACGCCGGCTCGCCCGAGATCGGACTCGAAGCAGTCGTCCTCGCGCCCGCGAACGCCGCGTTCTTTGCGTTCGGTCTCGCCCTGCTGCAGGGCATCGTCGATTTCGACGCACTCCCCGAGTCATTCGAACCCAGCCTCGTCATATATGTCGCGCCGCCGTTCCGCCACACGCATTTCGACGGCAAGCAAATCGTTGTCCACAACCGCCTCGAATCGCTCCACGAGATTTTCGCCTACAACCTCTACCCCGGCCCCAGCGCGAAAAAAGGCGTCTACGGCAGCCTGTTGAACCTCGGCGAGAAGGAAGGTTGGACCACCGCGCACTGTTCCACCGCGCAAATCATCACGCCCTACGACAACGTCGTCACCATCATGCACGAAGGCGCCAGCGGCGGCGGCAAGAGTGAAATGCTCGAACACGTCCACCGCGAAAGCGACGGCCGCCTCCTGCTCGGCAAGAACATCATCACCAAGGAACGCCGCCACATCTCCATTCCCCGCGCCTGCGAAATCCGGCCCGTCACCGACGACATGGCCATCTGCCACCCCTCGCTCCAGCGCGGTGACGGCAAGTTGCGCCTCATGGACGCCGAGAACGCGTGGTTCGTACGCGTCAACCACATTCGCGAATACGCCACCGACCCCGTGCTCGAACGGCTCACCGCGCAACCGTCCGAGCCGCTGCTCTTCCTCAACATCGATGCCGTCCCCAGGGGACGCGCGCTCATCTGGGAACACATCGAGGACAAACCCGGCGAACCCTGCCCCAATCCACGCGTCGTAATTCCACGACAGATCATCCCCGACATTGTCGACGGCGCGGTCACTGTCGACATTCGAAGTCTCGGCGTGCGGTGCCCCCCGTGCACGTTCCGCAAGCCCAGCTACGGCATTATCGGCCTGTTCCACCTGCTGCCGCCTGCGCTCGCGTGGTTGTGGCGGCTCGTCGCGCCGCGCGGCCATGCCAACCCCAGCATCATCGGCGGAGACAGCGGCATGTCCAGCGAAGGCGTCGGTTCCTACTGGCCCTTCGCCACGGGGCGGCAAGTCGATCACGCGAACATCCTGTTGCGCCAAATACAGGACACGCCCGCGACGCTCTATGTCCTATGCCCAAACCAGCACATCGGCAGTTGGGAAGTCAGCTTCATGCCGCAATGGGTCGCCCGCGAATACCTCGCGCGCCGCGGCATGGCCCGTTTCCGCTCGCACCAACTTATACGTTCGCGCACCCCGCTTCTCGGCTACGCCATGCACGAACTCACCGTCGAGGGCACAACGATCCCGCACTGGTTCCTGCAGGTCGAAACGCAACCCGAAGTCGGTGAAGACGCATACGACGAAGGCGTCCGCATCCTGCGCACCTTCTTCGAAAAGACCCTGCGCGAATACCTCGAACCCGATCTCGATCCACTCGGAAAACGGATCATCCAGTGCTGCCTCGACAATTCACGCGTCGACGACTACGAAACCCTCATGAAATCCGACTGGACCCCGTCGAAATTGGTCGAATAACCCGAGTGGATTCATAGACCCTATTCACCATTTGCTGATGGAATCGTTACCATCAGCGAATGGTCATCGGCCGCTTTCAGATGATGCCGCACGTCCCCCAGCCTGAGACGTACGAAGCATTGCTCCATCTCTTCGGACCATAACACCGATGCCATCTCATGTCCGCCCGACCCCATGAATTTTCCAGCTCCCCCTTCCGCATCGTTCAGGTCGTTTTCGTCCTTTACATCGATTCCGGCGAAGATATCCAAAGAATCTTGCACGTCTCGCGCAAGCCATTTGGCGTTAGTGCGTTGGATCTTTGAAATTCTGAGATTTCAAATCTGAAATTGATTGATAAAACTCTTTGGTCGTTGCCACAGACCACGCTACGTCCTTTGCGTTATTTATCTTCGCTTGCGCCTACGTCAGTCCCCCTCGGCCGAACCCCCCGCTAAAAAATCGCCTGCAACCGCACAGCGACAAACAGCTTGCCTCTACGGCGCGGCCTCCACCATCGGAAACTCAACGGCAACCGGCGTGTCGCCCACCGTGATCGGTAGCTTCACGACCTCTTTCGGCATGAACTGCCGCGACTGCTCCTGCATCTCCTCGATCGACATGTTCATGTACGCCTCGGGATCAATGTCCTCCATGTTAAAGTCCGACGCGTACACGCGCAGCTCGTACTCGCCCGGATCGATGCCGGGGAGCGCAAACGTTCCGTCTTCCCCGGCCGTCGCCATCCCCGCCGTGTACTGCATCATCTGCATGCCCATCTCCATCGCCGCCGTGGGATCGAACGATTCCGTGGATTCCATCTGCCCGAATAACGACGCCATGTCGGGCGCGCCCTTGCGCATCACGTACACCATCGTCATCTTTCCCCGATACTCCTCCGGCACACTGCCCGACACGGTCACCCCCGTCCCGAACGCAATCACCACGTCGCCGCCTTCGGTAATCTCGACCGATTTGAGATTCATCATCGGCATGGCGTCCTCTTCGCCGCCCCTGCCCATTGAACTCATGTCAATCGGGTTCACCATGTACGTGCCTGCGGGCAACCCCTTCACCTCGAAGCGTCCTTCCGAATCGGTCGTCGCCATCTGCATTCCATTTGGGCCCATGAACTGAATCATCACATTGCCCCGCGGCTTACCGTCCGCCGCGATAAATTGCCCGCGCGCCGAGCCGCCCTTGCCCAACGTCACGCGATGGGGCGGCGATGATGCGCTCACCTCGACGTTCTTCCCGACGTACGGCGCGTAGTCAGCGTGCTTCGCGCTCAATGTAAACGTCCCCGGCTTCAGCCCGCTCATCGAAAACGCCCCGTCCACCCCAGTCGTCGCAACCGCCGCCGGTGCCGGCCCCATCCCCGCCGGCACGAACGACATCGCGTCGTCCATGAATCCGCCGGTCGATTCAATCAGCGACACATTCGCCCCCTGAACCGGATTGCCTGCCCCGTCCACCACCATCCCCGCGAACGTCGCGCCCGCCTCCAGCACCACACGCACGCCACTCTTCTCCGTCCCCTTCGTCACCGAGAATTGATCCGACGCTCCGAATCCCCTTCCTGAACTCTTCGCTTCGACAATGTAGTTCCCCGCCTCCATGTGCCGGAACGTGAACTGCCCGAAGTCGTCCGACTTCTCGCCTTCCCCGCCTCCCGGCATGATCGAGTTGAACATCTGCTCCATCATCGCCGCCATCGATTCCGACTCGCCCGGCTCCTGCTTCACCAGCGAAACACTGCACCCCGCCACCGCATCGCCGTTCGCATCGACGACGACACCGGTCACTGCAGTCACAGGCCCAAGGCGCAGCGTGATCGTGTCGCCCAATTTCACGTTCTCCTGCACTGCCTCGCCATTCTCGCTCTCGGCATGTACCGTAAAGGTCGTGCCGTATAGGCGTTCCAGGGTGAACGCGCCATGTTCATCGGTCGTCTCGCCGGAATCGATCGCGCCGCCGCCGGCAAACTGTTCCTGTTCCTTCGAGGTCGCGCGGACCGAGACGTTTTGCGCGGGGCTACCCTCAATACCCAAGACCGTACCGGCGATCTTCCCTCTGCTCTCCCCAAAGGTCTCTTCTTTCGGGAGGACTATTTGAAGCCCCGTCACCGGCGTTGTGCCGTCCACCTGCACCGGTACTTTCGGCCTGCTCGCTTCTTGCCCTGCCATGCCCGGGTAATCAAACGGTTCGTTACTCAACACATATTCGCCCGCGGGTACATGCGTGAAGACAAACACCCCGGATCCCTCCTCCGTAAACGCGTGCATCGGAGAACGGCCCGGCTTGAAATCAAAGGGAGTGTTGGTTTCGCCGTTTGTTGGGACCGTCAGATAGAGCAACTCCTCAACGGCGGGCGAACCGTCTTCGTATTTCGCCGTGCCCGATACTTCCGTCCCCTTGACCAATACGAAATCAAGGACCTCCGGCGTCTCGCCAGCCACGACAGTCACATCCGCTGACGCTTCCGCGAAATCCGGATGACTAACCGCAATAGTGCTCTTGCCCGGTCTCAATCCCAACGCAACGTAGTGCCCGGCGTCGTCGCTCCTTGCGGACTTCGTTTGACTCATGATCTCGACGAAATCCATGATATCGTCGGACTCGGCGGACGACGAGGAGATCGCGGCGTCTGCGACTGGCTCGCCGTCTTCGTCGGCGATGGTTCCCTCCACACGCAGCCCCTGCGTAACAACAAGATCAACACCTGTCTTTGCTTCGGCTTCAGCGACCGATACGTTTGCCGTCCGCGCGTGGTCGAACAGCCAACCATGAACGTTGTCTTCGACAGAAAGTGCATTGTGGCCTTCGGGCAAACCATCGATCGTGTACGAGCCGTCGTCCGCCGTAACCGCGTAATACAGCGATACGGAGGGGCCGTCTTGCATCGCAAGCCATACCGGGCGCTGTGCCTCGTCACCCGATTTCGCGCGCACCACCACGCCCGCAACCGGCGCACCGTCTGCCGCATTCGTCACTGTCCCTGAAATCGACCCACCCTTCCGCAGTTGAAAATCGATGCGCACCTCGTCCGCACCGGCTTTGCCAATCGCGTGCGTCGCGCCCGCGAAGCCCTTCGCGCGGCAGTAAATCGCTTCGTTCGTCGGCACGCTCACCACAATTGAAAACGCGCCGGCATCGTCGGACTTCGCGTTCGCCGCGCCAAATTTGCCCTGGTATTGCTCCGGAAGCGTCTCACCCCCCTGAAGCAGCGTGCGGAACTGCTGTTCGGTTAGTCCTGACAACGCGAGCCGCTCATCCTCAATGGGTCCAGGGCTGCTCGCCGCATCGAGCATCATCGCGTATGCGTCCGTAAACACCAGCGCTCCCGAAATCGGTTCGCCCGTCGCCGCGTTCGTCACGGTCCCGTAAACCCGCACCGTACGCAGTTTGATATCCTCAGCGCCACGACTACCAAGCGCCTCGAACGCTTTCACCGCGTCGTCCATGCTCACGGGTGCCGTTTCGATTGCGCTTGGACTCGCTTCTTCCCGCGCGTTCACGCGTGCGTCCGGCTCTTTCGCGGCGGCAACTTCGGTCTCTTCGGCGCGCGATGGCCGTTCGACGACGGTGGGCGGGTTGAGCCAAAAGTACGTCACCGCTGCGGCCGCCACTACGATGACCACGACTACCGCTAACACTACATTGCGCATATGCAGCCCTCGCCCGTTGCTTATTCCCCTGCGGACCGGTACCCCAAAGAAACGAAAGACAAGTCCCGCCAAAGCGTCCCGCACCCAGCAACCGCTCTAACGCACAACCATCCTACTACCCAATTCGTATTTTGTCCACGGATTGTCCACTAGTACTCAAGCACTCGATGCACCCATGGAGGTCGGCGCCACTACCGCGGCAAACTGTTCAATCCACGGGAGCGCGGCAAGGTCGAGTGTTCCCTATCTCGCGCTCGTATTCGTTCCACTCCTGAAATGCCCGATCATGCCCCCCCATCCTTCAAGTCCTTTACGTCCCTTCGGTCCCTTGGGTCCTTTCGCCCGCGCCTATCTCGATTACGCTCGGGTTTCCGATTTTCCCGCTCGTATCGATGGCGCTCCAAAGCAGATTACCCAAACTGGAACCACTATAATCTCTTTTTACGACTTAGCGCATCGATCATAATTCGAAGTTATTTGATCATTCCGTCAATCAAATGGGGGTCGTTTCGCAGGACCCGTCTCGTCGATCCGGCCGTTTCCCACCTTCCGCGGTCCGTACCTTCCCCCACGCGCAGTGCAACAACCCGGGCCATAGAATTAGGAGGAACACTATGTCACACCCAAGGTTGCATACCGATGGGCTCCACCCTACGATTTCCCGTATGACAAACGATTTCGTTCGCGCGGGAATCGCGCTGGGGTTGACGTTCCTTGCCGGTTGCGCAACCAATCCGAAGAAGGAAGAACTGCCGCCGCCAAAGACCCCCAAGGAAGCGCTCGAACGCCGCATCGTTGAACTGCAACAGGCCGTCGCGGCAGACCCGGCGAATCCCGTCGCGCACTACGCCCTCGGCAACGCCCTCTTCGACGCGGCGCGGCACGTGGAAGCGAAAAACGCCTACCAAGCCGCAATTCGTTTGAAGCCCGACTATGCCGAGGCCTACTGCAACATGGGCCTGTGCCTTCGTCTGCTTGGGCAAGTCGACGACGCCATCGCCGCGTACGATCGCGCACTCGAGCTGCAGCCGGACGAGCAAACCACGCTAACCAACCTCATTGCTGCGTTGCGCACGAAAGGCGACATCCGCGCCGCCGAATCGCACCTGCGCAAACTCGCCGAACTGCGCCCGAACGATGTCCTCGTGCATTCGGAACTCGCGAACATTTTCTACCAACGCGGCGATTTCGCGGCTGCGGAGTCCGAATTCAAGCGTGTCATCGAACTCGACCCCGGCATGTCGAGCGACTACTACAACCTGGGAGCCTGTTACGTTGAACTCGGCGACTTGGATCAGGCGCTCAGAACGTGGCTCACCGCGCTCGCATACGATGAGAAGAATACATCCGTCCGCAAGGGCCTCGCCGTGCTCTACTGGCAGCGCGGCGAATTTGACAAGGCGTGGCAGGCCGTCGTCGATTGCCAGACCCACGGTGTTCCGCTCGACGCCGATTTCCTCGCATCCCTGCAACGCGACTCCGGCCGGTCCGGCCCTGAAGCGGCGAAGTAGACAATGCCCGCAAACGACAGCTTCGAGGGACTCGCGCGTTTCTACGACCCACTCATGCAGCACGTGAACTACGACCGCTGGTACCTCATTGCCAGCGCCGTCGCGCGCCTGCTGCCGCGTCCATTCGTCCACCTCGACGCAGCCTGCGGCACCGGCGTCCTCTTGGAAAAACTCCGCAACGACAGATGGCGTAGCTTCGGCCTCGATCTTTCCCCCGCCATGCTCCGTGCCGGCCGCCGCGGCAACGGCCCCGCGCGCGCCGTCTGTGCCGACCTGCGCGCAATCCCCGTGCACGGTTCGCTCGATTACGTCACGTGTCTCTTCGACAGCGTGAACTTTCTATTGACCGAACAGGACGTGTATGCAAGCATCGCGCAGCTCGCGGGCGCGCTCAAACCTAAAGGCATTCTCTATTTCGACGTCGTCACCGAACGCATGGTGCTCGATCACTTCGCGGACCAGAAATGGACGGAGAAAACCGATCGCTTCTCTTCGACGTGGTCCTGCAGTTACGATAGAAAAAACCAAACTGCCGCGACCACCATCCGCGTCAACAACGGCGATGCGTACACCCTCTACGAGCGCATGTATCCATTGGATTTGGTGTACGAGGCAGTCGAACGCGCGGGCTGTCAAATCCTCGGCGCGCACGACGCACAAACGTGGAAACGGCCCGGCCGCAAATCCATCCGCGTCGACATCATCGCCGTCCACGGCAACGCCCGCGACTACAAACGCCCTTACGGCGACATCCAGGCCTTCGTGCAAGACATGCTCAAATAACGGCGCCGGGTTCTCGTTCCCAAATTTCTATTGGTTCTCGTTCCCAAATTTCTATTTGGGAATGCCCTCTTGAAAAGCTCTGCTTTGGTTCCTCGCAGAGAAAACGACTACTTCGCCCGCGCCGCGGCCACAGCATCCGCAAACGCCTTCGCGTTCCTCGTCAGCCCCGCAAAATCCTTCGCATCCACCAATTTCTTACTCACCAGATTTCCGCCCACGCCCAACGCAAACGCGCCGGCCTTCAGGAACTCCGCGACATTCCCCACTTCGACGCCACCCGTCGGCAGCAACGGAATCTGCGGCAGCGGACCCTTGATCGCCTTGATGTAGTCCGGCCCGCCGACGCTCGACGGAAACACTTTCACCGCGTCCGAACCCGCTTCCCACGCAGCAAGAATCTCCGTCGGCGTGAACGCACCCAGCGCGACCGGCCTGCCGTACCGCCGCGCCATTCGCGCGACGTCCGGTGCGACCGTCGGCGTTACGATGAACTGCGCGCCCGACAATATGGCCACGCGGCACGTCTCCGCATCGAGGACCGTCCCCACGCCGAGCAGCACATCCGCGTCCGCCAGCTTCTTCGTCGCCAATTCTAACGCCGGCAACGCGCCCGGCGTCGTCATCGTCAGTTCGATGCAGCGCACCCCGCCCTCGGCCACCGCCTCGACAATGCGCACCAAATCCTCCCCGCCCGAATCCGCGCGCACCACCGCTACGATGCAATGCCTTTTGATGTACTCGATTGCTGCCTGCCGTTCCATCTCGTCCAGCGTCCTTTTGGTCCTTAACGTCCCTTAGGTCCTTTTCTCGTTACTAAGCTCTGCTTGGTAACGCACTCCAACGGCGGCTCGTCTTCGAACGCCGTCTGAAAAGCTCTGCTTTGTGCGCCTCGAAACTCCAACACCGATCACGCATGCGATCTCGCGCGCGCCGCGCCACTTCCTCTACCCCCGCTTCACCGGCAACACGCACCGGAACCCGACCGTGGTCAATTGCGACTCGCCGAACACGCCCTTGCGAAACGCGCACCGCAACTCCGCCGCCGGCGAATGCCACGATCCGCCCCGAATCGTACGAAGCGGCGGGCCATGTTGTGCCGCCGCCTCGCGCTTCACGGGATCGTAGGGCAGAAACATGTCCGACGTCCATTCGTACACGTTGCCCGCAAGATCGCAAACTCCCTCCGGTGTGCGCCCCTCGTCGTGCATTCCCACCAACGATGGAATGTTCAAGTTGTCGCCGTAGTTCGCGCGGTTCTTGTCAGGGTCCGTGTTGCCCCACGGATACTTCCGGTTCTCCCGCCCGCGTGCCGCAAACTCCCACTGTGCCTCCGTCGGCAACTGTTTGCCCGCCCACGCCGCGTACGCCGCCGCCTCGGACCACGTGACGCCAATCACCGGTTGATCGGGACCTACATATTGCGGCAATCCCCAGAACTTCGGCGCGGCCCGACCCGTGTCTTTCAGGAACTCCGCGTACTTCCGATTCGTCACCGGATAGATGTCGATGTAGAAGGGCTCGACAAAATACTCGAATTCCGGCGCCTCGTCCGGCACCGTTCGGTTTCCCATCACAAAATTGCCGCCATCGAGTAAGACCATGCCCTCGGTCGAAACTTCGCGCTGCGTGTCGGCCCTGACCTGCGCCGCCGCCGTCTGACGGTACGATTCGTCGTACGCCGTCATCAGCCGTGCGCGGAAGTCCGCCGCATTGCGCCACCGGTCCTCCTTCGGCTCCTGAATCGCTTTCTGCACGATGTCGATGATCGACGGCGCAACGTCGCCGCGCACTTTCTGAATCTCGACCTGCTCCTCGATTGGCGTGCGCAACGTCAGCATCTCGCGCAGGATCAGCCCGACTGCGTACAGGTCCGCGCGCAGATCGACTTCCACATGCCGCAACTGCTCCGGCGCCGCGTACGCCTCCGTGCCAATAACGCGCGACGGTTTCTTGTCGCCTTCCGTGGGCACGGCCTGCTCGTCAAGCACTTTCGCCAGCCCGAAATCCAGCACCTTCACCTGCTCGCCCACGAGTATCATTACGTTCTCGGGCTTCATATCGCGGTGCACCACAGACTTGTGCGCGTAGTCGAGCGCGGCGAGTATCTGCGCCGCAAAATTCACCGCCAGCCGCACGTCGATCAAACGGCGCTGTTCCCGGCAATGCCGCAGAAACGCGCGCAACGAACTCCCGTGCAGGAATTCCATCGACAAATAGAGGATGCCATCCGGCGTCGAGCTCACGTCGTGCACTGCCACGATGTTCTCGTGCCGCAACCGCCGCGCGATCTGCGCCTCCTGCACGAACAGCTTCATCCCGCGCTGTGACTGCAGAATTCCCGGATGCAGGAATTTCAACGCAACGCGCTCGTTCATCAGCACGTCCCGCGCGCGGTACACCACCCCCATGCCGCCCTTGCCAATCGGCGCCTCGATTACGTACCGATCCGCGATGCGGTGCCCCGCCTCGAAGTCGAGGTCAATCTCCTCCGCGTCACCGTTCTCCGACGGCACCATCAGCCGCGCGCCGCACCCAAAACACACGCCCCACCGGCCCTGCACGGTCGGCGGCACCAGAATCTCAATTCCGCAGTTGGAGCAGACAACGTGGATCATTGGACTGATAAGCTTACTGTATCACCAGTGCGGATGCCAGCACTGTCAAGAGTTAATTGCGAATCCGCTACAGCAATTGACGCCAGTAAAAATACCTGATATTCTAATCAGTATCAAAAGATACTAGGCAATCCGCTTGGAAACGTCGGGGAGTGTCAATGTGCCAAGAATCGCATCGAACATTGTCGTACAAGAGCGTGGCCAGATCGAATCGCAACTACTGACTGGTGAGCATTCGACGATACGTTCAAATGGGAAGAAAAGGATTGCATTCGGCTGGTACGGGGGAAAGTACAGTCACTTGGATTGGCTTTTGCCCCTCTTGCCGGCCTGTCATCACTATTGCGAACCCTACGCCGGATCCGCGGCCGTGTTGTTGAACCGGGTCCCTGCGCCAGTGGAAACATACAATGACCTTGATGGCGAAATCGTGAATTTCTTCAAAGCGCTCCGCGACAAGCAAGAAAAACTTGTTCGCGCCATTGGCTTGACCCCATTTTCTCGTGAAGAATTTTATCGGGCCTGTCAACCCCCAAAGGGGAGAATCTCCGACGTTGAGCGGGCGCGACGCTTCTTTGTTCGCGCACGCCAAGTACGTACCGGCCTCGCGCAAACAGCTTCGCTCGGCAGATGGGCCAACTGTAAGAACACCAGTCGAGCGGGAATGAGCGGCGTTGTTTCGCGATGGCTCGGAAGCGTCGAAAGCCTTCCGGAAATCGCGGAAAGACTGCTCCGCGTTCAAATTGAAAATCGCCCGGCGCTGGAGATATTGGATCTCTACGACGACAAAGAAACGCTCTTCTACTGCGACCCGCCCTACCACCACGAAGCGCGCGGCGACAACAAAGCCTACGGCTTCGAGATGAATGATATCGAGCACCGCGCCTTCCTAAAAAAAGTACTGTCACTCAAAGCCAAAGTCGCGATTTCCGGCTATTCGTGCGAACTCTACGATCGCGGGCTGCGCGATTGGCGGTGTATCTCCGCGCCAATCAAGCACTGCCATTCGGTAAAAAAGCCTCGGCAGGAAAAGCTCTGGGTCAATTACTGATGCCGAAGCCCGCTCCGGCCAGCATTGCCGAAGACGCACGTAGGGTTCTGGACAAGGCCTGGGCCCAGACGCTGCAATCAGAAGCCGAGGCTTCAGACAAGATTCCACGCGCCGTTATCGATTCAATCGGGGAAATCGTTTCGGGGAACGGACTCACCTACCGTTATATCCTGTTGACCCAGGCCTTGGCCAAAGCGACCGATCCTCATCTAAACGCGCTGTGTCTCCAGGCAAAGTCCAAACTGAAAGGCGCTTTCGACGCCCGCTCGCTGTGCAAGGACGTTGTTGTCGACTTCGATCGCGCTAACGAATCGGTTCTGGGCGGTTCTGGCGATCCGTACGTTAGCAAGCCGGCACGAATACCGGAACTCGCAGATCGATTTCGGAAGGACCAGAAAGACCGCAAAGGGTTCGATCGTTTGGTCGTGGCGCTGGAGTTCCTGGAAAGCAATAGTCCGTGTGTAGAGGACTTTCTGCTTTGTGTCTTGCGAGCGGTTCGCAAGCGTCTGGATGAAGTCCGGGTAGGCTATCCAATTCCCAAGCGCGTCAGCGCGCCGCGTTGCTACGGCGTTGTATCGGGTTTCCTGTCGGAACGCTCCGGCGGGCTACGTATGCAGGCAATCGCGGTCGCGCTGTTCCGAACGATTGGTTCACGGTTCCAACTCTTCGCGAATGTACATAGCGCGAACATTAATGCTGCTGACGCCGCTACGGGGCAAGTCGCTGATCTCGAATGCCGATGTGCGTCCGGTGACGTCGTTCTTGCGGTCGAAGTCAAAGATCGGCAACTGACACTGATTCAAGCGCAGGAGAAGGTGCCTGCCATTCGCGCCAAGGGTATCACCGAGTTCGTATTCCTGGTCCAGGGCGGAGTGCTGCAATGCGATTCGGAAAGCATTAGCGATCTCTCGGAAAGAGAGTTCGCGTCGGGCCAAAACTTTTACGTCTGCGAGTTCAACGGATTCCTTGAGACATGCCTCGTTCTGTTCGGTGAAGACGGTAGGCGGGATTTCCTGAAAGCCGCGGGAGAAGCGCTCGACGAAAGCAAAGCAGATGTGCAGCATCGCCGTGCGTGGCGAGATTGTCTTGCCTCGTTGTAGGACTTACTATTCCGCTGGCGGTTTGTAGTTGACGCCCACCGATTCCAGCGCCTTCAGGAAGCCTTCCTTGTCCACCGCCTTCCGCCATGCCTCTTCCGGCTCGACGGTATCCTCTTTCACGAACCGCGCCAGTTCCTCGTTCAGCAGGGTCATGCCTTCTTTCTTCGCGGTTTGCATGATGCTCATGATCTGATTGTTCTTTGCCTCGCGAATGAGCGACTGGACGGCCGCATTCACGACCATCACCTCGAGCGCCGCGACGCGCCCGCCGCCCTTCTTCTTCAGCAGGTTCTGCGCGACCACGCCTTTCAAGGTCCCCGCGAGCATCGTCCGAATTTGCTGCTGCTGTTCCGGTGGGAATTGATCGATGAGGCGGTCCACGGTGGAAATCGCCGTCGTCGTATGTAGCGTGCCGAACACCAGGTGCCCCGTCTCAGCAGTCTCGATCGCGATATGCGTCGTCTCGAGATCCCGCATTTCGCCCACCAGCACGATGTCAGGGTCCTCGCGCAACGCCGCGCGCAACGCCGCCTTGAAACTCTTCGTGTGGTTGTGCACCTCGCGCTGATTGATCAGGCAACTCTTGTTCGGGTGCACAAACTCGATCGGGTCCTCGATGGTAATTATGTGCTCGCTCCGGCCCGCGTTAATCAGATCGAGCATCGCCGCCAACGTCGTTGATTTGCCGCTACCCGTCGGCCCCGTCACCAACACCAGTCCTTTCGACAGCGAACAAAACTTCTTGACCGACTCCGGCAGCCCCAACTCCTCGCACGTCAGAATCTTCGTCGGAATGACGCGAAACACCGCGCCCATTCCCTTGTGGTCCATGAAGATGTTCACGCGAAACCGGCCGTATCCCTCCAACGCGTACGCAAAGTCCGTGTCATGCAGTTCGTTAAACTGCTTCTCGTTTGCCTCCGGCATAATTTCGTACAGCACCGTCCGCACCGCCTGCGCCTCGAGTTCTTCCTCGCTGCGCAGCGCCATCATCGACCCGTCCTTGCGGAAAATCGGCTTGCACCCCGTGCAATAGTGCAAATCCGACGCCCCGTGCTTAACCATCATCATCAGGTATTTGTCGATCTGGGCCATGGACTCCTCCCGCAAAAAAGTCGAACTACGTCTTAAGTTCCTCTGAATCCGATATTCTCCGGAGCCTCACCGTGCGGCTTCGGTTTGGGTTTGCGCCGCGTTTGCGGGGCAGTAGGAGAGTCCCACGAGGCCCTCCGGTTGCGCAAGAAACTCCTTTCCGCCGCAGGGCCGGCCCATCCGCGCGGCGCTGCGGATGCACGCGACATCGCCCTCGTTCTCCGTCCCGAGTCACGCCGCCCAATCCTCCACGACGGTGGTCGGCGGGAACTCCGTCGATAGTACGTCATCGGCTGTCCTCCCGCAATGCGCAGCCCACACGAACGGGGTTGCGCTCAATACTTCACGGCTATCCACCGCTTGCAGTTTCGGCCAGGTCAAGGATATGTTGGCGGGTGGAACAGGCCACCTCCCCCGGGCGCTTCGTGCCGTGGTCAACTCGCGTTTCGTTTTCCCCCGTTTGGCGAAAAGGATCCGCTTATGGATTTGACCAGAGTTCTCGAGTCGCCCCATGCGCTGCACGCGGCGTCCGTGCACCTGCCTATGAGTCTTGCCTTTCTCGGGCTGCCGTTGATCCTTGTTACGATCCTTACGTCCAAACGTTGGCACAGAGGGCGCACGTTCGTGGGTGCCTACTTCCTCGTTGCGGGTCTGATCGCCCTGGCAGCCACACTTACGGGCATGCGCGCGGCGTCGGAACTCGTGGCGTTGGCGAGCAGCGAAATCGAGACGGCGTTGACGCAACACAGGCTGCTTGGGTATTCGATCACCGTGCTGGCGTTCGCGACGTCGGTTCTGCTCGCCGCCAGCCACTTTCGCGGTGACGTGGGACGCAGGGTCCTCACTGCGTCCGCAATGCTTACTGCCCTGGCGCTCGCCGTGGCTGTGCTGTTTGCGGGATCGAGCGGCGGGCGACTGGTTTACGGATTCGGGATCGGCACACCGGTGGCGCGCGCCGACGGTACTTCCGGGGCGACTATAGTCGTTGGCGCGTATCCGAGCGTGGCGTCAGTTAGTGTTGTGCCCACGGTGGCAATTGCCGATAAATCCGTTGACGCGATGTATACGCCGAAAACGCTGGCGATCGATCCCGTGCAAGCCGCGGCGGTGACTTTCCAGCGTGATATCGTTCCTCTACTCGAGCGGCGCTGTTTCAAATGCCATAGCGGAAACGAACCGGAAGCCGGTCTCGACCTCACGACGCGGGCCGGAATCCTCGAGGGTGGCGATTACGCCGGCGCTGCTGTCATTCCCGGCGCGCCAGACCAGAGCCCCATGGTTCTTCACCTCCGCGGAATCTATGAACCGAAAATGCCGAAGGATGCGGAAGAACTGACCGAAAGCGAGCTTCATACTATCCGCATGTGGATTTTCGCGGGAGCGAAGGGTGAATAGAATCAAGTCATTCGCCCGCGTACTGGGCCCGACTATTCTTGGCGTGCCTTTGCGCCCGGAGAGGGGGCTTCAAGGCGTTCCAAAATCTGCCGCCAGGCGGCGATGGATCGTGTCAGATGATTCCGGGCGTCGCCGGGGATTCCGTAGCATTGGAGACCGATAGGGCCGCGGTAGCCGAGATCGTCGAGTGTTCGTAGCAGCGCGCCCACGTCAAACGATCCGCTGCCGAGGGGCTGAATCCAATTGCCCGTACCGGCGTGAATTTCCGCGGCGCGATCGGCGCCGTGAACGCTGACGGCGAAGAGATGGGGCATCGCCGACGTCAGCAGCGGCCTGATGTTTTCCTCCTGGTCGACTTTCAGAAAGTGGCAGAGATTGAACATGATGCCGACATCGGTGCGATTCACCTTTTGCACGATGCGCAGCGCATCTTCGACACGCTCAAGCCAGTCGCCGGAATGCGGATAAAGTACCACTCGAACATTGGATGGTGCGGCCATGTCGGCGATTTCGTTTACGAGTGCAATGGCGCGGGCGTCGCCGGATTGATCGGAGGGTGAGCCGCCCTTCATCAACAAGGCGAGCATTACGTCACGGTCTTTAAGCAGCGGCATTGCCTCTCTTAGGCGCGCATCGTAGGGAGTGGCGGCCGGTGCGATATAGACTTGCACGTACACTTGGAACAATTTGAGGCCGTGGGCGTCCAGCGTGTCGATGCGCTGTTGAAGATTATCGAGCCAGAGATGGCCGGCGCCGTCGTAACCAAGTTCTTCGAGTAATGCGGCCTGTTGTTCGAGCGTTCGCTTCTGGCTGTCATGGGTGTCCATGCAGAAGGCAAAAAACGTGTGCGCGCCTTCGGCCGCGAAAACCGGTTGTGCAAGCAGGCAACCCGCCGCGACGACGAGGGAGAGACGCGCACTGGTGAAAATGCTCAACTTCGCCACGGACGTGTCCTGGTGGTGTTGCTGGCGACGATGTCACAGGCGAGCTTGGCGTCCTGTGCGATTTCGAAATCGAACATGCCGGCAAGGACGTGGTCGGCCCCGTTCTTGAACGCGTACTGAAAAGCGCTTTCGGGAGGGATTGCGCCGGCGGCCATGACCTTAAACGCAATCCAGGGTTTTTCCACATTGGCCATGAAATCGATGGTTTCCTGCGGGTTCTTGCACCAATATCCGGGTATCTCGGCATGGGGCGCGGTGAGTTCGTGAGGCTTGGGGCCGGTGGCGTATTTGTGGTGATGAAGCGTCTTGATGTAGAAGTCCGCGTTGACGTTGTTTTTCTCGCACTCGACCACGACGTTCGTATCGTGAGAACCGACACCCGAGGGGATGTTGTGTTCCTTCGCCAAATCGACCAGCCGCCTGACCATGTCGATCTTGCCTTCTGCAACAAGGCGGTCGGCGTGGACGCCCCACAGGTAAATGGCGTTGCACTTGTCGTTCACGAGGCCTTGAATCTGTTTGGCGTATTCGCTGAGGTCGCTGCCTACGGGCGCCGTGGGGCAAACGATCCACTGCATTTTTCCGCCCATTTCGAAGCGGTATTTCCTCAACGTATCGAGTATGCGCGGAACAGTATGTATAACGAGCGTATTAATTCCGTGCTGTTCGGCAAGCGCCAACGTCTGCAGAATCTTGTCGTCGGTGTTGTAATGCGCCGCGAGGTTGTAGACGTATTTGAGTTCGCGGCTGTGCGTGAAGTGCGTCAGCAAGTTGCCGCCCAATAGAAGACGGCTGACCTGCATGTTTCCGATGCGTCCCTGAGGAAGGGCGGTAGGCGCCGGCGCTTCTTGCGCGTTGGCCCCGGCGTTCATGGACAGCGCCATGGCTGCGGGAGCTACCAGGGTGTTCTTCACGAAAGTGCGGCGATCGGTCTTCAATGCCATGACGTATATCCCCCTCTCTGGGCATTGCACCCAGGGCCAAAGCCGTGTCGGGACGCACGCGCGGAAGCACGTTGCCGGAAGGCACGCTCGCGCGTGACACGCACGGAGCGTCCACGCCTCAGCAGGCTTTGGCGAATAACTCCCCCATAGAGACCGCCGCATGAGCATCACGGGCAGGCTCTACCTGAAATCATAGAACTGTAAGCGGAGGGCGTCAAGACGATTGTCACCGGTCACTCCTTCAGGCTTTGGATAACTCCGGCGCCACCGTCGGGGCCGGCAACCGAGTCGTTCGACTCCCTCCATAAATTAGCCCAACGTGTTGCACTGAGCAGACCGGAGGCATCGGGTTCCGAGCGTCGGGTTCCGGGTTCCGCAGAAGATGGGGATCGGGTCTACCGGGCCTATCGGGTATATCGGGACTTTCGTTACCGTAGGCTTGGAATAGTGGTGGCGCAGCGGGCGTGGCTGTTTGGCGCTGGCTAATGATGACCGATCCGAATTCTCTTGAACGAATTGATGAAGTTGACAGTTAGTCGCACAAAAGTAGACTTGGCGAAACGAGGGTGATTTGGTTGACAGCGGAGACGCAGTGAGGATCGGGGTTGAGATGGCTCCTGCGCGAAATAACCTCTGTTTGATTGACGAAGCTTATGGCGAAATGCAAAGCGCCAGGAAAACTAGGTCAAATTGCGTTTTGCGAAACGAGGGGTTTTAATGGATAAACGTGGATTAGATGCAGATCTGTCAATTAAAGAGCGTTTAACCACAGATTTCACATATTGCATAGATTGAGGGCTGTAAGGTGGAGTTGTGATGGGGGTAATGGAGGGGTCGAAGTGGTGGCTCGCGATGCACGGCTCAGCGGTGCGCGGTGCGGCGCACGGACGAGAGGTTTCTGAGCAACCGCCGCGAGTCAGACGAGAGCCCGCAGGAACTCAACGCTCTGGCGAACATTCTCGTCGCTGCCGTAGCACTCGAGGGAGACGACGCCGTCCCAATTTGTCTGCTTGAGGAAGGCGAGGCAGTTCTTGATGTTGCCGGCGTTGACGCCGCCGCCGATGGCGACTTCGCTGCAGGCGATGCCGGTGTCTTCGCCTCGGGCCGCGGCGGCCAGGCCGGCGCTGACGTCCTTGATGTGGCAGTGGGAAACATATGGCCGCAGCGTTTTCAGGTACTCAAGCGGATCGTGGCCGGCGATGAAGGAGTTTCCGGTGTCGAAGTTGCACCGTAGCCATTCGGATTCGAAGTGTTTGAACAGCTTCAGCATGAACTCACCGTCATTGGTGTAGGGGCCGTGGGGTTCCACGTTGATGACGATCCGGTAGTCCTCCGCCCAGGAGAGGACCTGGCGGTAGTTGTCGCAGGTGATGCGGAACACTTCGTCGCGGCTGAGTCCTTCGATTTCGATTGCGCCGTCGGTGGTGTCCACCATCGGGCAGTCGAGCTCGGCCGCAAACCGGATGCATTGCCGGACGTACTGCACGCCGTAGGCGGAGCCGTCGGGACCCATGAGGGGATAGGCGCCGTCGATTTGCGAGATGGCCAGCCCGCGTTGGTCGCAGTAGCGTTTCAACGCGCGCGGATTCGATTCGAGCGAGATTCCCGGTTCGTAGCCCATGGCCTGGATGAAGTACTGGCCGTGAATAGCGGCAAACTCGAGATGTTTGATGCCGTAGGTGACCGCGGCTTCCGCCGCCTTTGCGAATCCCCCGCTGAGCGGCCGCCAATTGTCGGTGTGCATTCCAAGCTCAATCATGCGCGCATCCCCCTGCGTCCCACAGTATTCCCCCCGTCAGACCGCCGGCTTCCACAGGGCGAGGCGGTATCGCGCGCGATGCCGCGGGCTCGTGGTGGCGGGCACGTGCGCTGAATTTGTTGAACGCCCCCGTTCAGTGCCTCCTCGCGCTGCCGGACGCTTCCCCCGAGGTGGCGGAATCATGCTGGCTGAGGGGACGGCACGGAGTCAACCCCCCGAACCCGAATGGTCTAAGAAGATATAGGGACAAAGGAACTTGGCCGCGCAACCGGAACGCCATGACGAACTTCGCGTGGACCCGTATCGGCGTCGAACACTACGACACCCCCTCGCAACCAACAACGGCTGGCTCGACGACAAAGGCATCGCGCGACTCTCCAACGTCGACCGCTCGGCAGTGCTGTACCTCTTCGACGCCAGCAAAACCCGCCGCCAACACCTCAAATGGCTTACCGGCCCGGCGCCGGTGTTTGATGAGTCGGCTGCAAGTCGTTAGAGAGTACAAAGCGCACACGAGAACAGATAACCACGCAACGCGCGGATCGGGCGGCAAGCGAGCGGCTAAGAACATGACTTGGATGGTTCACTACAACGAACGTGGTCAGCGGACGTGTTAAGACATCCTGACCACGAGGCGACCCGGTTGAGAAAAAGAGATGATAAAGGACTCAAATCGTATCTTGTCCCAGATTCTTTTGTTGCAGATTTCGGCCAGAATTCGTGCTGAATTTTGCGCAGTCGATACTGATTTGCATTATTCCGTTGGACTGATCTAGCTTAACTCCTGCACGGAGTTGGAACTTGGCCTATCAGAACTCGACACTTCATCTTCTATTGGGTCAGTTTGACTTGGGATCTTCAATTGCCGAGCAGGACACCCTTCTTGAATCGGCGCGAGTGGAGACGTCTGTCTTTACGGATTTGCTCCAAGACCGAGTAGACATCATAGCTGGGACAAAGGGGTCAGGGAAAAGCGCTCTCTACCGGATTTTCGTCGAATTCTTGCCCAAGCACCTTTTACTCAGCAGAAAGGTCGTCATTGCTCATGGTGTAAGCAGCACCGGCGATCACGTATTTCACGCCTTCAAGGAGCAGTTCGAAACCTTGGACGAAGAGGATTTTGTGAGCTTCTGGTGTATCTATCTTATTTCTCTGGCCCACGAAAACTTCCTTAAGAACGAAATGTATCGTGTCCACTTGCTCGCCGCGCAGGCCGAGGTTGCCGCCTTTCGATCGGCTAGCCAGCAGGCAGGAATCCCTGAGCTTAAGAAGCGCAAGTCGCTGCGGGAAGTACTGGCATGGACACTGGCCACTTTGCACATGATAGTTCCAAAGGTCAAGTTCAAGCTGCCGGAGAATTGTGGCGAGTTTGAGATCGACTTGTTTGGAAATTCCGCCAATCAGCCTTCCGTCTCGGCATCCGACGAGACAAACAAGCTACCCCTATATACAGAGAAGCTGAAGTCTTGCCTCGATCGCATTCTCACAGCTTGCGACCTCAGGCTATGGATGATGATAGACCGGCTTGACGAGATTTTCCCTCGCAGGTCCGAACTCGAGCGACGGGCACTCCGTGGACTGCTTCGAGCCACAAGAGTGTTCGGTTCGGATCGGATTCGAATCAAAGTATTCCTGCGAGACGACATGCTGCATCAAGTTGTCCGTGGAGGAGAGGGCTTCGTGGCGCTTTCGCACATAACAAGTAGACAATCGGAGATTCTTCGCTGGTCAGAGGAACAAATACTGACCATGGTAGTGAAGCGCATTTTTGCGTCATACCAAATGATAGATTTCTTCGGCGTAGACAAAGATGCCCTCGACACAAGTCATTCGTACAGGACGGACCTATTTTATAGAGTTTTCCCAGATAGCGTTAACAAAGGTAGTAGACAGAGCAAGACCTTGCGATGGATATACAACCACACAGCAGATAGTAATGGCGTAGTGACTCCTCGAGACGTCATCGACTTACTAACAAAGGCGAAACAACATCAACAAAGTATTCTCCAAAGCAACAAAGCTGGAAAATCGCTGGACTTCTTTGACTCTAACTCTATTCAATATGGTCTTGCAGAGCTATCGAAGCGAAAACGTACGACCTATCTTGAGGCCGAGTTCCCGCACTTATGGGAGCACATGGAGAAATTCGCTGGTGGCCCAGTACGGTTCTCAGAGGAGCACGTCCGCAAGTACTTAGGGCGAGACTGGTCGGATGTGGTTAAAGACCTTAAATCGATTGGTTTCCTTGCGGAAAGTCATAGCAAGACCGGACGGCATTTTAGCATTCCCTATCTCTACCGAAAGGGCTTAGAACTCCCGAACTGGAGCTAATTAGGCGGTAATCGTTCTCGATAAAATGCAAATTATTATGTTTCAACTAGTTACAAGATCGCAGCCGAAAACGTACCGATTTGGCGGGCCGATCTGTTTTTGTATTGTGAATGCGGCCTACGTCTCATTTAGCAGCATTGTCTTGAGAACGAGTACTGGCTGTTTAGTATGGTCATAGCGACAATTTCGAACAACGAACCTTAACAGTTTTAGATGTCTATGCTGTGTTTGGCAGCAAAAGCTGGGTGTCACAGCGAGGGGGGTACCGCACGCAAAAGTCATCTATCTTCGATGCCCCAGCTCTGCGGAAAATGTTTACACCGTTCGACGCGCAAACGCGTATATCTCAGTCGGTCCCGAATGGATCCCAACGTCTTCGAACCTCAAAATCGTCAACTGACGCCGAATCTTCTCGGCGAGCTCGAATGGCCTGTCGCGGTCCACAATGCTCGTGTGTGGTATCACCAAGCCAGGTACAATCGCATCCCCATCGCCAATAAAAGCATTGGCGACGGAGACCAGGAATACGCCTCCTGGACGCAAGACTCGGTAGGCCTCTCTAATGCTAGTAATCACATCAAAATACGATGACTGGAATGTACGCAGCGACAAATACACGTCCTGGGAAGCGGTTCTAATTGGTGTAAGTCTCTCCGCATCGGCAACGAACCCTCTGGCGCGAGGTTGGGCGGCCCCCGTTTTGTAGACCAAGTGAAATGTTAGGGAACCGGGGTTGGTTGATTGCATGTTAGCCGATTCCTGGTGCGTGTGCTACTGTAGGT